>DATJEX010000099.1:0-16520 GCA_035496135.1 Bacteroidia bacterium | reverse complement strand
AAGAGAACATTCGACCTGATGACCGGCATGATCACGCTGGAAGATGGCGTGTGGATAGGAGCGAAGGCGGTTGTTTGTCCGGGTGTGAACTGCAGAACGAATTCCATTCTCACGGTAGGTTCTGTTGCAACAGGTGAAATGGAATCAGGGTTCATTTATACCGGTAATCCTGCTGTGAAAATAAAAGAGCGGAAAATCGAGATCCCACAATGAGCCAGGTAAAACCGAATACAATTCCCGGGATGGGCGTGAGGCGATTGACCCTGAAAGATCAATTACCCGATTGCGAGATCCATATCAATGAAGATATTTATAGTGTCGCGGAAATATGCAGGAATAAAAATGTCGTGGACATCGGATGCGGTTATGGAAGGAATAAAAGTATCGTCGAAAGTGTTGGTGGTAAATGGACCGGTGTTGAACCATTTGAAGGCGGAGCTCATACTGTAGTTGCGGATGCTGAGGATCTGCCATTTGAAAATAATTCTTACGACGTTGCCATTATGGATGCAGTATTGGAACATATTCCCGATGCTTCAAAAGCATTTTCAGAAGTGGCGCGCATCCTGAAACCCGATGGAATATTCATCGATTATGTCGCTTTCATGGAATGTTTTCACGAGATATCCTATTCTCATCTTTCTTTCAAGGCACTCGAACATTTTTCAAATAAATACGGATTGAAACTCGAGAAGATCTCCGGGGGGAAACGGTTCGGCATCGATTACCACAAGATGGTTTTGTTTTATCCGCTTCCCGTTAAATGGATCCGCCCGATACGTGCATTCATGATCAGGAGGATCATGAGATTGAAATCGCGTTTCGCTTACCTGGGTTTACGATTGAAAAGAAAGATGAACCATGCCGAAGCAAAAAAAATGGCTATGGATTATTTTAAACTCGAATGTTTACGTCAATCCGTTGGATTCACTTTCCTGATCCGGAAACATCAGTGATGCCTGATCGGTTTGTGAATGATGAGTACGTCACCAACATGAATCATATCACTGTGCAGATTATTCCATCGTTTGATCTGCGCCACACTCACACCATATTTATTCGCGATACCGCCGAGTGTTTGTCCTTTTGTCACTTTATGCCGGATCGTTGTAGTGCCGGCAACACTGTAATTATTCCAGGTAGAATCCACAACCAGTAATTTTTTCTGTTCGGTTTTGATACTGTCGAGGTTGAACGTGACGGAATCGCCGGTCGGATTTTGATCCATCCACTGAAAAGTGTTGAGCACCGCATTGGTGAAAAGATCGCCTTTCAGCTTATATCCTTTGATGCCGAGATGAATTCCATCCGGTTGAGCATAACCTTTATCGATCCACATATTCATTTTTGCCCGTCCGCCTGAGATCCAGTACCAGTCGAAGAAACCACATTTTCTTTTCCGCGCGATGTTCCGCATCAGGTCCGAGAATTTTTCACCGCAAACCATATCGTGGCCTTTGCGCACCATGTCCTGTGTGCTCGTGAGAATGATGGAAGCATTCGGGCAATCCTTTCTCACTTTGTCGATCACATTGTTCACGATCGTGTCGAGGTCGGGATGAAGACTGTCTTCATAGATGTAATTGTTCGTGCCGAAATCAATGATGACGAGATCAGGATCCAGTGTCGGGATCTGCTCATCAAAAAGATCTTCGTAAAGAATGGATTCATATTTCGCTCCGCCCACTCCGCAATTGTGAAGAATGACCCCGGTGTTGGTGGAAGTTTCCATGCTCATTCCGTAGAACTCCAGGTTGGTTTCCTTGTCATTGCTTTTGATCGTCTGAATGGAGATCGATTTCCCGATCGGTTTCACAGCCACATCATAATACGGAAGTGAATCG
This sequence comes from Bacteroidia bacterium, assembly GCA_035496135.1. GTDB lineage: Bacteria > Bacteroidota > Bacteroidia > Palsa-965 > Palsa-965. Next base: position 14,676 of record DATJEX010000099.1, on the reverse strand, counting down.
CCCGGAGTTGAATCGACGACAAGCTTGATGATCTGCGAATCGGTCGTGATCTGGAGATCGTAACTCGCTGTTGATTTTTTACAATAGATGCGGAGCTTGTCGTACGTCGCAGGAACGATGCTGTCGAATGTGAGTGTGAAGGATGCGTTCGCAGTAACGGTGTTCGACGTCATTCCGATCACACCAAGCGGAAGTTTCGGAGGAAGAATGAGGCTTTTTCCGTATGTCCAGTCGCCGGTGTGTGTCGACTTGTATTCGATGGAAGAATAGGTTTTCGCAGTGGAGTAGGGGAACACCAATCCTCTTCCGCCATCGCCTTTGAGCTTCTGAAGATTCTTCCTGATGCGCGCCGGATAAATGTCGGATTGAAGATGCGAGTCGCCGAGATGAACGATGGCAAGTTTTTTATTTGCGGTGTTCTTCCACGAATCATAAAAATGCTGAAGTGAAGCACGATCGAAGAACTGGATCATGTCATACTGCGTGTAAACAGAAGAAGCGATGGAGGTATCGATGTTCAGATGAAAAACCGGTTCAGGATCTCCGGCCGGTTTTGGAAATGCATTTGAAGTTCCGGAACGCTCCAGCAATAGAAATCCTGCCACCGCTGCCACGAACACGATCCAAACTGTTCTCTTCTTTTTCCTGTTCTCTTTCATAACTGTTGCTTCGGTTTTTTTCCGTTGTTGCTATTGAGGTTTTTTGAGCGAATCGGCTTTCGGAACGCAATCCTGTTTCGGTTTCACATTGCTTTCGTCCTGCGGTTTGCCGATGTTCGGATTACGCATCAACCGTTCCATCATGTGCAGGTGCCAGCTCGTATTCGCCGAGAAAACACCATTGATGAAGATCACATCTGTGATGCCATTCTGTTCGATCAGGTCCAGCAGGTTGTAATCGTAATAACGGTAATCGATGACATACGTCTGCTCAAAGTGTGCCGGAAAATAAGTGGAGAACGGATTTCCGTAGGAATTCTTGATGATCGCCACTTTTTTGCCATTCTTAACATCTGAATCGATGCGCACCATCGGGAAATCACCTCCGAGAAAAACTCCGTACGCGTTTCCTGCGCTTGCGAATTCGGCGTAGAGCGAACCACCCGATGCGTGATTCTGACTTTTCTTGTAATACGTGTATGCTTTGAACGCATTCGGAATTTTCCAGTACCAGACGGTATCGGCGTTATCGCGCAAACGTTCATCACGCGTGTCGTTGTAAAGCGATCCGAGGTACGGATGTTTTGATTTCATTTCCATCTGCTCCAGTTTCAACGGTGTGATGCCGGCCTTATTGCAGAAAGCGACATAAGCGTAATAAGCACCAAGCGCTGTCCAGTGGTGATCGGTCCGGAAATATTCATATTCCTGCTGATGCTGCGCGATGAGGGAATACGCATCCACACAATTCACACCTGCTGCCATGTTCCTGTACATCTCGTCAATATTTTTTTTCTCTTTTCCGCGGTAATTCAACGGCGCATTGAATTCGATGGAAGACGGAACGACGATCGTGTACACATTCGCTTTTCCGGCGAGCGCCACCTGGTATTTGTTGATCACGTTGGCGTATGCTTTGGCCATCGCATCCGTTCCGCCGAAGATCTCCATCGCATGCCCGTTGAAGTAAAGAAGGTTGTCCATCTCTTCGCCTCCATCCTGCGGAACATTCGCATCGAAATTGACAGAATCCTTCACGGAATCTGTTTTTGGTTTCACTTGTGTCAGATCATCCACGACCGGAACGGTCTTGCTTGCCAGGAATCCGATATTCTCGTCTTTGATGCCTCTCGCATCTCTGAGTTTGAACGAGAAATCCACCAGTTGTTCCCGGAAAGGAAAATTATCGGCGATGAAAAGGTCGACACTGTCCACGTAATGACCGAAAAGAAGCGAGTCGCTTGAATAAACGGGAAAAGGAGTGAGCCGCCTGTTCTCGACAATGGAATCACCACCGTGTTTCTGGCAGAAAAAGATCACGCCGAAAACAGTCAGCACCGTCGAGAGCACGATGATGTTGATGTAAGCTGCAATTCTTCTCGCTTTCTTTTTCATCAAAAGTGATAATAAATGAAAGGGTTGTAACTCTTACCCGCCAGCATTGCAGTGGCAAGGAACAGCAGTCCGAGATTGAACACGGTTGTCAATGGCAAAAGGTAATCAAGTCTTCTTCGCACCACGACACGTTTTGTCCACTTGTCGGCCAATTTATAAACAGGCATACAGAGAATGATCGTGATGATGAGCCAGAACATATTCTCCTGGATGTCGAGTTTGAGTTTCAGGTCACCCAGTTGATGTCCCTGGAGATGGTTGAACATGACCTGGAAATAGGTGCCCAGCATATTGAAATCGGTGAAATAGAAAAGTGTCCATCCCATCATTACGAAAAAGAGCAGATAGATCCTGTTCACCGGGATGAAATCCGGAATTGCTTTCAGCACTTTGCCGAGGAAGATCCGCTCTAAGAAAATGAGCACGCCCCACATCATTCCCCAGAGAATGTAATTCCAGCTTGCTCCATGCCACATTCCGGTCACGAACCAAACGAACAGCAGGTTGAATATCCATCTTCTCTGGTTGCCCCCGAGCGGAATGTAGATGTAATCACGGAACCAGGTGGAGAGCGAAATGTGCCATCTTCTCCAGAAATCACCGGCACTCTTTGCGATGTACGGGTAATTGAAATTCTCGAGATAATGAAAGCCGAACATTCTGCCGAGACCGATCGCCATATCGGAATAACCGGAAAAATCGAAATAGATCTGGAACGTGTACATCGCAATTCCGAACCACGCGCCTCCAACGGTGAGGGTGTCGAAAATATGGACGTCATGCAACTTTGGATTGCCCATGTATTTCAGCACGAGCGCAGCGGCAACATTGGCAATGCACACTTTTTTGAAAAGTCCGATGCAGAAACGACTGAATCCTGCGGTGATGTCATGCAACCAGTGTTTACGATGATCGATCTCGTGCGCGATGGTCACGTAACGCACGATCGGTCCGGCTACCAGCTGGTGATAAAGTGAAATGAACATGAGGAATTTGAGCACGGAGCGTTGCGCCTGCACTTTTCCCGCATACACATCGAATACGTAAGAGACAGACTGGAATGTGTAGAAGGAAATTCCTACAGGAAGTGCGAACGAAGGGACAGTGAAAGCCGTTCCGAGCAGATGATTCACATTCGTCACCACGAATCCGCTGTACTTGAATGTCATCAGCACGCCGACATTCACGCAGATCGATGAAACGACGCCGAGTTTCGCCCAGGGCGTTCCGCGGAATCGCTGCACGAGTAAACCGTTGCCATAATCGGCGAATGCTGTTGCGATGAGCAGGAATACCCAGAGCGGTTCGCCCCAGGCGTAGAATACAAATGAGAACAGCGTGAGGATGATGTTCCGGTAAACTTCATTCTTCGAGATGTAATAGAGAATGAGGTTGAGCGGAAGAAAGATGTAGAGGAAGGTCAGGCTGGCGAATACCATAAACGGGCTGACCCTTTCTTCATTAACCGGATCATTGGCTTCAAAAATACGTCTTTGTCATTCTCGCCGCTTCGGGAAAATGAATGTGCCGGGATTTATTGAGGAAGTGTAGGGGAAAAGTAAATTACTGGTCGATAGTACAAACAAAAAAGCTCCTCATTTCTGAAGAGCTTCTTGCGGACCGGACGGGACTCGAACCCGCGACCTCCGCCGTGACAGGGCGATATTCTAACCAGCTGAACTACCGATCCAATGAGGTCTGTAAAATTATCAAAAAAAAGAACTCTACTCTGTGATCCCGCTGGGACTCGAACCCAGGGCCCTAACATTAAAAGTGTTATGCTCTACCAACTGAGCTACGGAATCAATCCACGCTTTTTATTAACGCGGGTGCAAAGATAGTTGCTTGTGTCACTTCACCAAATTGTTTTTTGATCTTTTTTCCACGAAAGCGGAAATGGCTTTCACGACTATGAAAGGAGTAATGGTGAAAACAAGCGGGATGACTAATAAAAAGACAGGTTATGATTGGGAAAAAGTTGAAAGTAGCGCTTTAGGAATCAGAGAAGAATAGAGTTTGAAGCAGCTAATAAATAGCGACTTATTGTCAATATCCGCAGAAGAATAAGGACGCCTTTTCGCAATAGATTCCGTATTTTTATAGCTGGCAATCCATATGCGTTCACTTCGACGTGCGATTCTTTTTATTACCCTTCTTTCTTCGATCACTTCGAAGTTGTGGGCCTCCCATTTAATGGGCGGAGAGATCACATGGACCTGCCAGGGAAACGGGCAGTTCGTCTTTCACATGAAGCTTTACCGCGATTGCAACGGAACTACCGGTCCGGCTTCAGCTAATCTGGATGTATTCAACAATCCCAACCTGACATCCATTTCCCTGAACCTCGTGTCGCAGACGGATATTTCTCCGCAGTGCAACGCGATCGGCCCGCAGATATCCTGTTCCAATACTAATCCTGGTCCGGGCGCTGTCGAAGAATTCGTTTACCAGTCAAATCCGATCACCATCAGTGGTGTTCCACCGGCAGCCGGATGGATCTTCGCTTACCAGAATTGCTGCCGTAACGCGGCGATCACCAATCTTCAGAATCCTTCATCACTCGGTTTCACCCTTCGTGCGGTGATGTATCCGTACAATGGCCAGAACACGAATCCGTGTTATGATAATTCTCCGCAATTTCTCGAGAGCCCGAAGACGATCATCTGCACCGGATTTCCATTCACGTACAATCACAATGCGGTTGATGCCGAACTTGATTCACTTTCCTATGCATGGGCTCAGCCACTCGACAGTTACACCAGTTTGCCTCCTGCGGCTTTCAGCGCACCACTGATCACATTCGTCCCTGGTTTTTCCTACACCGACCCAATGCCCGATCAGTCCTTCAATGCATCAAACATTCCGGCGTCAATGGATCCGGCTACCGGAGAAATTTCTTACACCTCGTACACTTCCGGGAATTTTGTGACGTCAATAAAAGTGGAAGCCTGGAAATGCGGAGTACATGTGGCTGACATCTATCGTGATATCCAGGTTGTACTTCTTCCATGCGGAAACAATACACCACCGAATGTGATTCCACCTTTCAATGGCAATACTTCGTTCCGCGATACAGTTTACGCAGGCGCGCTTGTGAATTTCAGTTTGTGGGCCACAGATTTTGATTTTCTTCCGAACGGACAACCTCAAACGCTCACGATAGATGCGACCGGCCAGGAATTCGGAGCAGGTTTTACCAATGCGGCCGGAGGTTGTATCAATCCGCCCTGCGCAACACTTACTCCGCCTCCGCCGGTGTCAGGCCCATTCGGAGTGAGTACCGATTTCAGCTGGCAAACGGCGTGCAATCACATTTACTATGTCAATCAGTGTTTCCAGCAATCGAACACATACAATTTTGTAATTCATGTAACGGACGATTTCTGTCCGGCACCGGCAACGACGATCTCCACGATCTCGATAACCGTTCTTGCTTTGCCATTGGTGGATTCACCGCATATTCATTGTGTGGCCGTTGCGCCGAATGGAGATATCACGCTCACGTGGGATCAACCGTTAGATACAGCGGGAACGTTCGACAGTTATCACATTTTTACTTCAGCCAATGCGAACGGGCCTTTCACGGAACTGGATTCCATTTTCAATTACAACCAGCTTTCGTACACACACGTGGGCGCGAATGGAAACGCTGCGCCGGTTTATTATTACATCACGACACGTTCCGGTTGCGGTGGAATGATCTACCAGCCTTCGCAGGATACTGTGAGTTCGATGTACCTGCAGGTGACGAATTCGAATAACGTAGCTGCGTTGCTGACGTGGAATAATATTTCCGTTCCTGCACCAACTACGCAATTGCCATGGTTTCACATTTATCGTGAATATCCGACTGGCGTCTGGACGCTGATCGATTCGACGCAATCACTCAACTATGTCGATTCGATCCAGGTTTGCAACAACCAGATCAATTATTATGTGGAGATCGGCGATTCACTCGGCTGTTCTTCGATCTCGAATATCGACGGCGATCTTTTCCAGGATCCGATCATCCCGAATATTCCTGTTCTTGATTCTACGAGTGTAACCACGACAGGAACGACGAGCATCGGTTGGGCGGCAAGTACCTCGCAGGATGTGATCGGTTATGTCGTTTATCAATACATCAATGGCATCTGGACGGCGATCGATACGTTGTGGGGATACAACAACACGGGTTACACGAATCTTATTTCCAACGCGGGATTGCAGAGTGAATCGTATGTGATCGCAGCTTTTGATTCCTGCGGAAACGTTTCCACTTTCTCGCAGATCCACAACACGCTTTATCTTCAGAAACAACTCAACATCTGCAACGCGACTACAGTATTGTGGTGGAACAATTATATCAATATTCCCGGCGGACTTGGAGGGTATAATATTTTCTGCAGCGATAATGGAGGTCCGTGGACGCTGATCGGTTCGACACCTGCGAATGATTCGATCTTCACGCACAGCGGACTCGCGCAATTCCACACGTATTGTTATTACGTGCAGGCGTACAACGCGAGCAATACGATCACCGCTTCATCGGAACAGGTTTGTGTTTTTGCCAATGTGCCGCAACAACCGGTCTTCAATTACCTGCGCGTTGCCACTGTCGCTTCATCGAACGTGGTGAATGTGACCGGTTACGTAGATGTTGCCGCTGATGTGATCCGCTACGATGTGTATCGCGCCGATTCCATCATTGGCCCATGGAACCTCATCGGATCTGTTCCGGCGAATCCACTGAACAGCACGGTGCTCTTCACCGACATTACTCCGCAAACAGGACAACAGAGTTATTTCTACAAGATGATCGCGATAGACAGTTGCGGAAACAATTCGATGGTCTCGAACATTGGCAGAACCATTTTCCTGCAGGCGATCAGTAATGATGAAATTACCAATACACTTTTCTGGAATGATTACGAGCAATGGCTGGGCGGGGTGGGGCAATACAATGTTTACCGCGCGATCGACGGAACATGGGATCCGGCACCGATCGTAACTGTTCCTTATTCCGGCGCGGGAGAAAATATTTACACCGATGATGTGACGAACTACATTCAGTACATCGGAAAATTCTCGTACGAAGTGGAAGGAATTGAAGGCGCAGGAAATCCGTATGGATTCACCGACACAACAGAATCAAACGTTGCCGAAGTTTTACAGAAACCTCTTGTGTATGTGCCGAACGCATTTACTCCGAACAACAACGGATTGAATGACATGTTCATGCCATCGACCGGTTATGTTGATATTGTAGATTATGATTTCGCGGTCTTCAATCGCTGGGGAGAAAAAATTTACGAGACGGATGACCGCACGCAGGGATGGGACGGAACATACGGAGGCCACAAGTGTGAACGCGGCGTGTATGTGTGGTTGCTCACATTCAAAACATCCTCGGGGCAATACATCGATCAGAAGGGAATCGTGACGCTGTTGCGGTAATTACCAATTGTTCAATTACCAATTACCAATTTTGAAATGAATGAGGAGGTGATCAAACCGGAGTCGCTGATCAGGTCGCTTGATTCATTCGAACAGCTTTGCCGCAGAAGGAAGCGTGGCAAAACAGAACTAGATGGCGATGCGTTGAACAGATTGTTTGCAGACATCAAGGATTCATTGATAAGTTACGGAAGACAAAGTAAGGATATACAAATTTTGAAAGTTGTTCAGGATCTCAACCTGCCTTCAGGTAAATTCATCAGAGTTCAGAATAAATTCCCGATCATATTTGTTTTCATCTTTGTTGCCGTTGCTTCTGTGTGCTTCATGTATTTGTGGTTCACGATCTTGATAATTTTCCCGTTCCTGTTTCTTTTAGCACTGCCATTTGTCCTCATCCGATACAGAATTGTTCAGCGAAGGAATCGGGAATTTGATCAGCTTGCTGATTCAATTTCCAATGTTAGAGCGATTGTTATTAATTCTTTAACCTGATGTAATATCCAACGGTGTTCCGTAGGAACAAACTGTTACTAGCCCCAGCGGGGCGAATTTTTTTTTCAGAACTCCGTAGGAGTGACATATTGCGCGAGGCAGGTGCGTGCCCAGGTTTTTAGAAGAGATGCACGATATTTTTAGCCCTGATGGTGAAGCAGTCCCGAAGCGAACTTGTTCTGCTTCCGGGACGCTTCACCAGCGGGAGCAGAGATAGTTTGACGCACAGGTCTTCCGCTCCTGAAAAGCATGCACCAATAATTTCACGGGCTCCTCATTATCAGCCATATCGGCCTTGTTGGCAAAACAGCACATCGGCCCATCAGCACATCGGCACATTCTCCCTATATTTGTCCGAATTTTATTCACCGGTAAAATTCAGCGTTCTATGTCTTCTGACAATTCTAAGTTTCTTGGCGAAGGGCTCACATACGATGACGTCCTTTTAGTTCCTGCCTATTCCGAAGTTCTTCCCCGCGAAGTAGATATTCGCACCAAATTCACCCGCAACATCACGATCAACGCGCCGATCGTATCCGCAGCTATGGATACGGTGACGGAGTTTGAACTCGCGATCGCCATTGCGCGTGAAGGTGGCATCGGCGTCATTCATAAAAACATGACGGTAGAACAGCAGGCCGATCAGGTGCGCAAAGTGAAACGTTCGGAAAGCGGAATGATCATGGATCCGGTGACGCTGCGCGAGACCGCGACGCTCGCTGATGCGCTGCGCCTGATGAAGGACAACAAGATCGGAGGAATTCCGGTGGTGGACGGAGGAGGAAAACTGATCGGGATCGTGACGAACCGCGATCTGCGTTTTGAAAAAAATCTGAAACGTGCGGTGAAAGAAGTGATGACCTCGGAAAATATCATCACCACGAAAGTCGGAACCGATCTGAAAAAAGCAGAACACATTCTGCAGACGCATAAAATTGAAAAACTTCCAGTTGTAGATAAAGACGGTAAACTCGTTGGTTTGATCACTTACCGCGACATCATCAAAGTGAAAGAACGTCCGACTGCGAGCAAAGATTCGATGGGACGACTGATGTGCGCAGGCGCACTCGGTGTGACGCATGATACACTCGAACGCGCGACCGCACTCGTGAATGCAGGTGTGGATGCAATGATCATTGACACTGCGCATGGTCATTCGAAAGGTGTGCTCGAGATGCTGAAGCTCGTGAAGAAAGAATTTCCGAATACAGATATCATTGTGGGAAATGTCGCAACTGCAGAAGCTGGATTGGCACTGGTGAAAGCAGGAGCAGACGGCGTGAAAGTGGGCATTGGTCCTGGATCTATTTGCACTACGCGCGTGATCGCGGGAGTTGGTGTTCCGCAATTGTCGGCCGTGATGATGGTGGCGAATGCATTGAAGAAAACAGGAGTGCCGGTGATCGCAGACGGAGGGATCCGTTTCACCGGCGATATTCCGAAAGCAATTGCAGCCGGAGCGTCCACGATCATGGCGGGATCACTTTTCGCCGGAGTGGAAGAAGCGCCCGGTGATACGATCATTTACGAAGGAAGAAAATTCAAATCTTACCGCGGAATGGGTTCGCTCGATGCGATGCAGAAAGGATCGAAGGACCGTTATTTCCAGGATGTGGAAGATGATATCAAGAAACTGGTTCCGGAAGGAATTTCGGGACGCGTTCCGTTCAAAGGAACGTTGGGTGAGGTGGTGTATCAATTGATCGGTGGACTGCGTGCGGGAATGGGCTATTGCGGTGCGAAAAATATCGCGGCGTTGCAGGAGGCGAAATTCATCCGTATCACATCGGCGGGAATCCGTGAATCACATCCGCATGATATCGTGATCACGAGGGAGGCGCCGAATTACAGTACGAAATAGTTTCTTGTGTTTGTTGGTTTCTTGTGTTTGTTATTTCCAATGATCAACTTAAGCAACACAAGAAACAAAAGCAACCAGGTAACTAAGTAACCAACTACTTGTTGTACTTCGGCCAGATCCGTGTGAAATTTTTTGTGGAATCCGGTTTAACGCTGCTTTCATGGAAATGCACCGAATAGGTGAGTGGTTGCTCGGCGTAACGGCGTTCTTTTCTGCTGAACCAGGTGATCTGATCTTTTGAAATAATCCCTTTAATGATCACACGTTTATATTCATTCTGTATCGGTTCGAATTTCTCGATCGTGATCGTGTCGTGGCCGATGAGATAATTTCCCCATCCGCCGAGCATTTTGTCAATGAAAGGTTTTGAACTCATTTCATTCAGATCGAAAACTCCTTTGCCGCAGAATGCAGAACCATTGGAGTAGAGGAAAACAGGATAACCAACAGCTCCTCCGGGATAGGTTGCGTTGGAAGCAAAAGCAGAGTCAGCGTAAAAACCATCAAATCTCAGCAGCGGATTCATCCCGCAAACAAAATTCTTGTGATAGATCACCGCGTTGTCGTACGATGTACACGAGATTACAAATGCGAAAAGAAATATGGAAAATATTTTTTTCATTTCAGAGATCTGATGCGATGAGATGAAGATCAATGTCGGACTCAACAAGTTCATACTGCAGATCGGCTAGGCGGGAAAGCGTTGTAGATAATGTGATCTGCGCCTGCTGCACTTCGAGTGCTGTTCCCTGTCCGTCGCGCAGGCGTTCGAGCGCGAGCTGCATGTTCTCTCTCGCTAGCGCTGCATTTTCTTTTTCGAGTTTGATCATTTCCGATTTGGCCGTGTAAAGTGAAAACGCATTCTGCAATTCCAGGTTCGCTTCGAGTGTGGCCTGTTGCAAACGTGATTCAGCATCGGTCACTTCGAGCCGCGATACTTCAACCTGCCTTTTTGTTTTTCCGGCCTGGTAGAGCGGAACGGAAAGCGTGAGTCCTGTTTGCCATCCATACGATTGATTGTATAAACTGAATCCTGCCGTATTTTCCGTGTGAAGAAAATTATATCCGGCCTGTGCCGAAAGTTTCGGGTAATAAGCAGTGCGCGATTCTCTCAGCACCAGTTTGCTGATGTCGACCTGCGTTTTCAAAGCGAGCAGATCCGGATTCGCGGAATTCATTTTCTGTGTCAATGCGGCGAGTTGTGGTGACGGACGATCAGCAACAGAATCAGGAACGTCGAATGCGGTATTCACATCGCGCGCGAGAAGTGTATTCAGTTTTCTTTTTGCTTCATCGAGTAATTCGCCCGCGCTGAATTTCTCTTCATTGGCGCCGTTCAGGTCGATCTTCGCCTGGTTCACTTCGGTCTTCGCTCCGAGTCCGCTGCTCATTCTCACTTCATTTATTTTCAATCGTTCAGTATTCTGCGTGATGACTTCGTTCACCGCATTCAACTTCTGTTTATTACGAATCACATCATAATAAGCGAGCAGAATGGACGCGGAAGTCTGCAGAACTTCCGTTCTGTACCCCAATGTTCCGTACAGCTGTTGATCCGAAAGTTTTTCTTTGGTGACGAACATTTTCGTTCCGTCGAACAAAGTCCAGTTGAGTAACACAGAGGCGTTGAGTGTATTTGTTCCCGCGTTGGGCGAAATGAATTCATTTCCGTTCGCATACTTCTGGTGAATATTATTCTGATTGATGCCGAGTCCACCGGCAAGACTCACCGTTGGAAGCATGCCGGCTTCTCCCGCCGCGTTCAGGATGGAATCAGCCTGCATCGCATCTTTCGCGATCACGATATTGTAATTATTCTGCAAACCGATACGAAGCGCGTCTTCCGGTTGAAGCACCTGCGCGGAAATGAAGATCGGTGTGAGAAGAAATAGGCACAAAAACTTTTTCATGATGAACGGTTTTATGCTGAGGTTTTGTCTTTTTTGTCGCGATGCCCGAGATAACTGTAAATGGCCGGGATCACGTAGAGCGTGAGTACGAGTGAGAATAAAAGTCCGCCCACCACAACAATTCCCAATGGCATCCTGCTCTTCGCGCCCGCACCCAGCGCGAGTGCGATCGGTAACGCGCCGAGAGAAGTTGCAAGTGTCGTCATGAGAATAGGGCGGAGTCGTGCGACAGCTGCGTTCTTCACCGCTTCCAGTTTTACCTGTCCTTTATTCCGGAGCTGATTCGAGAATTCCACGATCAGGATCCCGTTTTTCGTCACAAGGCCGATAAGCATGATCATTCCGATCTCCGAAAAGATATTCAGCGTTTGTCCGAACAGCCAGAGGGAAATGAGCGCACCGCAGATAGCGAGCGGAACAGTGAACATGATCACGAACGGATCGCGGAAACTTTCGAACTGCATCGAAAGAATAAGGTAAATGAGCACAAGTGCGAGAATGAAGGCGAACGACGTGTTCGAAGAGCTGTCCGCAAAATCACGTGAAGGTCCGGAAAGGGCAGTGGAGAAAGAATCGTCGAGCACATTCTTCGCGATCTTCTGCATGGCGGTTATTCCATCACCAAGTGTTTTTCCCGGAGCCAATCCTGCGGAGATCGTAGCCGATTTGTAACGGTTGTAATGGAAAAGTGTCGGCGGTTCGCTGTTCTCGTTGATGTCAACAAGATTCGCCAATGGAACGGATTCGCCCGATCTGCTGCGGACGGTGAGAGAAAGAAGATCGGCGGTCTGATCGCGATCGGTTTTATTCAGCTGCCCGATCACCTGGTACTGTTTTCCGTTCATCGTGAAATAGGAATAGCGTTTTCCGCTGAGCGCCATGTCGAGTGTGCTGGAAATATCCTGGACGCTGATGCCGAGTTCCGCGGCTTTCTGCCGCTTGATACGGATCTCGATCTCCGGCTTGTTGAATTTCAGATCAACATCAGAAACGGAGAAGGTCGGATTCTTCTGAACAGAATCCATGAAAACAGGAATAGCGTTCTTCAGTTTTTCGAAATCAAGATTCTGGATCACGAACTGAACATCCATTTTGGATCCGGCCGCAAGCGAAGTACTGATCGTTTGTTCCGTCGTAGCGAATGCTTTCGCTTCAGGGAATTTTTTGACGATTCGCGTGATGCGGTCGGCGATCGCCTGCTGACTCGTTTTGCGTTCCGATGGATCGACCAGTCGGACGATCACGTTACCATTATTCACGGCAGCATTCTGGAACGGACTGGCCGTGATCGAAAAGATCATGTGCGCTTCCGGAACACTATCGATGAGCATTTCCGAAATGCGATAGACAGTACTGTCGGTGTTCGCAAACGAAGCTCCTTCGGGAAGTGTTACCGTCGTTCGAACAACACTGCGGTCTTCTTTTGGTGCAAGTTCTGACTGGAGCGTAAACCAAAGCAAAATGATGATCCCTGCGCACATACAAACGATAGCCCACGCCATCCATCTTCTCTTCATGAATTTATCGAGGCTGTTGCGGTAACGGTTTTCCAGTCCCTTGAAGAACGGTTCTGAAGCGATGTAGAATTTTGAATGCCGGTTATGTTTTCTCGCCATCAACACGTTCAGCACCGGTGTGAGTGTGAGTGAGACGACCGCTGAAATGATCACCGCACCCGCTACCACGATACCGAATTCGCGGAAGAGCCGGCCGGTGAATCCCTGGAGAAAGATGACCGGGATGAAAACGACTGCGAGTGTGACGGATGTGGAGATGACAGCGAAGAAAATTTCGCGCGTTCCTTCCTGCGCGGCGCGCATGCGATCCATTCCCGATTCCAGTTTCTTGAAAATATTTTCCGTGACCACAATTCCGTCATCCACCACAAGTCCAGTCGCGAGAACAATGCCGAGCATCGTGAGTACGTTGATCGAAAAACCGAAGAGGTACATGATGAAGAACGATCCGATGAGCGAAACAGGAATATCAATCAGGGGGCGGAAAGCTATTGACCATTCGCGGAAGAACAAATAGATGATGAGAATGACGAGTGTAATGGCGATGAGCAGCGTCTCGCGGACCTCACTCACCGACTGGCGCACGAACTTCGATTTGTCGAGCCCGATCTCCAGGATCATTCCATCCGGGATATTTTTTTTGATCTCCTCGAAACGTTTGTAGAATTCATCAGCGATCTGGATGTAATTCGCACCCGGCTGAGGGATGACGCCAAGTCCGGTGGAGATCACATTGTGAAGGCGGGAAATGGTTTCAATATTCTCCGGTCCGAGTTCGGCCGTTCCGATATCGCGGAAACGAATGATCTTATCACCTGTTTGCGAAATGATGAGATCGTTGAATTCATCTTCCGTCGTCAATCGTCCGTACGTTTTCACGGCGAGATCGGTTTGGTTTCCACTGATCTTTCCGGAAGGAAGATCCACATTTTCTCTTTTCAGTGCCGCGTCCACATCTTCCACGGTGAGATTTCTCGCGGCGAGTTTTGCCGGATCGATCCACAATCTCATCGAAGGACGACGCTGGCCGAACAGCATCACTGAACTTACTCCCGGAATGGTTTGCAATCTTTCCTGCAGCACATTTTCCACGTAGCTCCCGAGTTCAAGATCGGTCATGTTCGTACTCTGCACACTCATGAAAATGATCGGGTCGCTGTTCGCATCCGCTTTGGTCACGGTAGGCAGCGCGTCAATATCCTGTGGAAGACTTTTGTTCGCCTGCGAAACTTTATCACGCACATCGTTCGCTGCTTTCTCCAGGTCGGCGCCTACTTCAAATTCCACCGTAATGCTGCTGTTGCCGAGCGATGAGGATGAACTTACGGAACGAACGCCTTCAATTCCGTTGATCGCTTTTTCAAGTGGTTCCGTTATCTGCGACTCGATGATCTCTGCACTTG
>DATJEX010000098.1:0-17714 GCA_035496135.1 Bacteroidia bacterium | reverse complement strand
AACACGCATCAATATCGATGATACCGGACAAGGAAGTTACCTGAACAGGAACGGTGGAAATCTGATTGTTTCCGTTACCCAGTTGTCCAAATCCATTATAGCCCCAAGCCCAAACTGTACCGTCGCTCTTCAAGGCAAGTGAATACCAAACACCGGCTGAAACTTTTATTATTCCGGTAAGACTGTTGATGTGTATTGGAGAGGAACTCGAATTGGTTGTTCCGTTGCCCAGAGCACCACAACAATTATTTCCCCACGACCAGACCGTACTATCATTTTTGATAGCGAGCGCGTGTTGCTGGCCCATTGCTACAAATCTAACACCGGAAATACTAGCCTGCTGTGGTACGATCGCATCCTGTGTAGTTCCGTTCCCCAACTGTCCCCAGGTATTCGATCCCCACGCCCAAACAGATCCATTCTGTGTAAGCAGCATCGCCGAAGAACCACCGCCGCAAATGTAAACGGCGTTTGAAGGGCCATGAACGAGAACAGGAGAATTATGATCACCAGTTGTGCTGTCACCCAGTTGTCCGTTAAAATTCAAACCCCATGACATGATGTGCTGATTGCTGCAGATATAATACGAACTACAACCACCACCGGAGACATCCTGCGAAATGCAACGGGTTGCAAACAACAGTGTACAAAAAACCAATCGGAAATGTAGATGTCTTTTCATGGCTCATGGATTATTGGTGTACTCATTATACGATCCGTAACAATGAAAGATTCGCAGAATAATGAAAGAAAAAGGACGACCATTCAAGATCGTCCTTCCCTATCGTTCAACAAATAATTACTTCGCAAAAAGTATCTCCCTGTATTTCGGGAAAGGCCACACCTCATCGGCAACAATCATCTCGAGTTTGTCGATGTGCTCGCGGATGTCATCGAACATCGCTTTCACCTTGTTGCAGTAACTGTCGGCGCGCTTTTTCATGTCGTCGATGTTGTTCGCTTTCCTGCGCTCTTCGATCATGGCTTCCACTTTCGTTTTAATGCCGTTCACGTGTTCCGAGATCTCGACGATCATCTCGAGTTGCGTAGCGCCGGCTTTCTTGAATTCATTCGCGCCGAGCACTTCTTTCAGTCCACGCACGTTGCTGATGAGTGTGTTCTGGTAATTCAGCGCTGTAGGAATAATACTGTTCACCGCAAGATCGCCAAGCACACGTGATTCGATCTGGATCTTCTTCACGTAGGTCTCGAGGTAAATTTCATAACGCGCATGCTGCTCGCGCTCGCTCAATACGCCGTGGCGCTCGAACATGTGCACGAACTTTTTATTCATCCACGCTTCGAGTGCTTCCGGTGTCGTTTTGAAATTATTCAGGCCGCGTTTCTTCGCTTCTTTCACCCATTCATCACCGTAACCATTTCCTTCGAAACGGATCTTCTTGCTCGCCACCACGTAATCGCGCAACACATTGAAGATCGCTTCGTCCTTTTCTTTTCCTTTCGCAATGAGCGCGTCTACTTCCTTCTTGAATTGCACGAGTTGATCGGTCATGATCGTATTGAGCACCGTCATCGCACCGGAACAGTTCGCCGATGAACCAACAGCACGGAATTCGAATTTATTTCCTGTGAACGCGAACGGAGAAGTCCTGTTGCGGTCGGTGTTGTCAAGCAGAATATCCGGGATCCTTCCGATGTTCAGTTTCAATTGTGTTTTCTGATCGGGCGTCATCTTTCCGCTCTTCACTTTCACTTCGAGTTCATTCAGCACATCGGAAAGTTGTGATCCGAGGAACACCGACATGATCGCCGGAGGAGCCTCGTTCGCACCGAGACGGTGATCATTTCCTGCAGAAGCGATCGTCGCACGAAGCAGATCGGCATTGTCGTGAAATGCTTTTACGGTGTTAATGAAGAACGTGAGAAACTGAAGATTGGTTTTTGGCGTTTTGCCAGGGCTCAATAAATTCTTCCCGGTGTTCGTTGCCATCGACCAGTTGTTGTGTTTACCACTTCCGTTCACACCTGCGAATGGTTTTTCATGAAGCAACACACGGAAATCGTGGCGACGTGCTACTTTCTGCATGAGATCCATGAGCAACTGGTTGTGATCGACCGCGAGATTTATTTCTTCGAAGATCGGTGCGCACTCGAATTGATTCGGTGCAACTTCATTATGACGTGTCTTGATCGGAATGCCGAGTTTGTGTGCTTCAATTTCAAGATCGCGCATGAACGTGGTGGCACGATCGGGAATGGAACCGAAGTAATGATCTTCGAGCTGTTGTCCTTTCGCAGGAGCCGCTCCGAATAAAGTTCTTCCGGTGATCTCGAGATCGGGACGTGCGTTGTGCAATGCTTCGTCCACGAGAAAATATTCCTGTTCCCAGCCGAGTGTCGCGATGACCTTTGTTACGTTCTTATCGAAGTACTGGCAAACATCCACTGCCGCTTTGTCGAGCGCATGAAGCGCTTTCATCAATGGTGTTTTGTAATCGAGTGTTTCGCCGGTGTAGGAAACGAAGATGGTGGGAATGCAGAGTGTGTCGCCGATAATGAATGCAGGTGAAGTAGGATCCCACGCTGTGTAACCACGGGCTTCGAATGTGTTGCGGATCCCTCCACTCGGAAAACTCGACGCATCCGGTTCCTGTTGTACCAATTGTCCGCCTCCAAAACGCTCGATGGCTCTTCCGCCTTCGATCGGTTCGAAGAACGCGTCGTGTTTTTCTGCGGTTGCTCCGGTCAATGGCTGGAACCAGTGCGTGTAGTGACTTGCTCCTTTGGAGATGGCCCAGGATTTCATTCCAGCAGCGATCGCTTCCGCTTTGGTCCGGTCGATTCGTTCTCCTTTTTCGATGGCGGCTGTTACACTGTCATAGGCATCTTCTGACAAATGCTGACGCATGGCGTCTTTGCCGAAAACATTTTCACCGAAATAAGCTGCAACTCCACCAGCGGGAGTTTCAACGATCACCGGTTTTCGTGACATGGAATCTTCGAGCGACTTGAAGCGGATCCTGGACATAGTGGTTGTTTGTGTTAGTTGGTTTCTTATGTTGTTTATGTTTCTTGGTTGCTTTGTTTCTTGTGTTACATGGTTGCTTATGTTATTCGTAAGCCGGTTTGTTCAACAAACACAAGCAACAAAGCAACTCAAGCAACCAAATACTACTTTCGGCGTCAAAAGTATCCAAAAACAGGGGGGTGAACTCCAAAAAAGTGCATATTTTTTGTGAACAGGGGTTGAAAACAGGGGGGGCGGCTAAAAAAAGTTGATTTTGGTGACAGCGGTTGCTTTTAGCCGTATTCGAAGATTGGAAAATTCAAAGATTGGAAGATTGGTATCACTTCATATCAGGAGTAAAAAAGTACGAAGGGGCAGGACAAAAGACAGATCGGGAATAAGAACTAATAGTCCAATCTTCAATCCTCAAATCTTAAAATGGGAAAGGGGTCAATTCCAATTCACCGAATTCCAACTGAATGAGCACAAAAAACCGATACTTCGACTCCAATCAGTACCTGGGTATTGATCAGCTTTTGCTTTCTAATGGTTTTCCACCATCATTTTCTTATCGAAGATCAATCCGTGTGTGTTCGTCATCCGCGACGGAATCCGGCGCAACACAACAAACTTTTTATCCGGGTCGACGTCCAGGCGAACAACATCTGAAGCAGTTATCTGCATAACATGCGAGTCCACCGTTGTTCTGCTCCCATCCTCTTCGATGAAAATACCTGCTTCCGGACTATCCTGATAAGTGATAGTGCTCCCATCATCCAGGATGAAAGTCCCGGCGCTCGAACTATTCCGAATATTAGAGATCATCGTATTTCCCGTCTGAAATACCAAGCCGGACGAATCAACGTTTAATTGCGCGGAGCTTGTTTCGACGCCCAAATGATGAAGGCTCCAGTTAAGATCAACTGTTTGTTGCGTTTGACCTTCACTCAACCTGAAGTGAAAGGTCTTCTGATGCCAATGCCAGATCGTATCATCAGCATTTCCTTTCGGTTCATCAATGACATCATAATATACCGTGTCGGTTTCTCCATTTGCACCACGAACGACAACGTAGCCATCACCACTCTTCTTTGCCATCATTCCACAACCAGCTAATAGAACGGGCAGGACAAGAGTGTTAATTTTTCTCATGATAAATGGATTGTTTCAATCTCGCTTCACCGAATTTCCCGGGGTCAACTCGTTCGGCTCATCCGGTTTTGGAAATTCTTCCTTCTTCTCGTCGTTGTAATGTTTCTCGATGTTGCTGATCCCTTCTGCGATATTCTTCTTGATGGTATCGGTGGCCGCGGTGATCTCTTTCATCTCGCCTTCAATATTCACTTCACGCTGGATCTCCGCTGAACTTTTTTCGATCTCGCGCTGGATCTCCGCCGTTGCGTTCTTCATTTCACGCATTCCTTTTCCCAGCGCACGTGCCATTTCCGGCAATTTATCCGCCCCGAAGAACATGACGATGAACATCATGATGAGCATGATCTCACCGGTGCCAAGATTCAGAAAAAGAATGATGCCGCTGTGCAACATGATCACAAAGGTAACGAAGAAAGGAGGAATGTCGGGCGTAACACCGGACATCACACAACAAAAAAGCCGCCCTGTTTTTCCAGGACGGCTTTGATCTTATTTAAGAATGTTACGCTCCTGTATCCTTGCGGCGGTCGAAGTCGACAACGATCGGCGTAGCGATACAAAGTGAAGAGTACGTACCGATCACGATACCGATCAACAGGGCGAACGAGAATCCACGGATCGTGTCTCCGCCGAAAATGAAGATCGACAGGAGTACGAAGAAGGTGATCATGGATGTATTGATGGTTCGTGTAAGTGTACTGTTGAGCGCGTAGTTGATGGTCGAACGTTTTTCCATCGTCGCGAGATCTTTACCCTGCGATGACAGGAATTCACGGATCCTGTCGAATACCACGACGGTATCGGTCATGGAATATCCCATTACCG
Source organism: Bacteroidia bacterium (assembly GCA_035496135.1). GTDB lineage: Bacteria > Bacteroidota > Bacteroidia > Palsa-965 > Palsa-965. The sequence continues at coordinate 12,766 of DATJEX010000098.1, read as the reverse complement.
TGAGGATCGCGGCGACGAAATGCTGGTCGATCTCGAGCGGGAAAGGAAGAATTCCATCGAATATCGTGTAACAGGAAAGTACCACCAATACGTCGTGCACAAGCGCGGCAACCGCACCCAGTCCATATTGCCATTTACGGAACCTGAAGAGAATGTAAAGGAACATCAGCAGACAGGAAACAATGATCACGACAAAAGACTTCGCGATGACCTCGTTGGCAATGGAAGGACCGACTTTTATCGAACTCACCACTTCGTTCTTATATGTACCAGTGCTGTTCTGCAATCCGTCTTTCAGCTTTTTAAGGACAATAGCATCCGAAGCGCTATCAACGTTCACAGAAAGATAATTGGTCGTGATCCTCAACTGATCATCACCGCCAGCCGTTTTCACTTCGGGAGCAGAACCGAATTGTACTTTAAGTGCTTCACGAACTTTATCACGGTCAACATTCCCGGTGAAACGAACAGTGTAGGAACGTCCGCCGGAGAAATCAACACCGAGCGAGAATCCGTTGTGTTTGAAATAGAAAATGATACCTGTGATGATGATCGCACTGGAGAAGAGGTAGTAGAATTTACGACGGCCCACGAAATCAATTTTCGCGTTACGCAACACGTTCTCCGTTGCCGGTGTCGAGAATTTGATCTTCTGTTCTTTCTTCAGCATCCAGTCGAACACGAGACGCGTGATGAAAATAGCGCAGAACAGGGAGCTGATGATACCGATGATGAGTGTGGTAGCAAAACCCTGGACCGGACCGGAACCGAATGAATACAGAATGATACCGAGAATAAGTGTGGTAAGGTTGGAGTCAAGGATCGACGACATCGCGTGCTTGTAACCGTCACCGATCGCGTTGGAAATTGATTTTCCTTCGCGCAATTCCTCCCGCACACGCTCGAAGATCAGGATGTTCGCATCCACCGAAAGCGCGATCGTGAGTACGATACCCGCGATACCAGGAAGTGTGAGCACCGCTCCGAGTGAACTGAGGATACCCATGATGAAGAAGACGTTCACGAACAAAGCGATATCGGCAACCCATCCGGCTTTGTTGTAATAGAATCCCATATATATAAGTACCACGATGAGCGCGACGAGGAAGGAAAGCATTCCGGCTTTGATCGCTTCTTCACCAAGTGTCGCTCCAACAACAGTCGACGCAACGATGTTGGTCGGTGCAGGAAGTTTACCGGTATTGAGGACGTTCACCAGGTCATCCGCTTCTTTGTTGGTGAAACTTCCGCTGATGGAAGAAGTTCCGTTCGGGATCTCACCATTGACAACAGGAGCTGTGTACACATAATTATCAAGAACGATCGCAACGCATCTGTCAATGTTCGCTTTTGTCAAGCGTGCCCAGTCGCGTGTTCCTTCTGTGTTCATGGTCATGGAGATCTCCGGACTTCCATTACCATTCATACGATCGAATTGTTTGCGTGCGTCGGTCACCACATCACCCATGAGCGATGCGCGTCCGTCATGACCCGCCTTCAACGCATACAAGCGGAGGAATGGAGTTCCCTGCGTATTCGTTTGCGGTTTCACGTCCCACGCCCAATGAAGGTCGTGCGGGAACATGGCGGCGATCTCCGGAATTCTCAGGTAACCACCAATAAGTGCTGTGTCTTTTACCCAGATACCAAAACATACAGGTCCTTTTCCACCTTCATCCTGGTTCTGGAATGCCATGTGATCACCGAAAGGACTTGGACCGGTTTTCCCGGCTTTCTTATCAAGTGAGTCATTCACCTTACGGAGACTGTCAATGCGATGCAGGTCTTTTACGAACAATGCATTTGCCATTGAATCGGCGCGGAGTGAATCCTTCTTTGTTTTTGCTTTGGTATAATCGGCTTTTTTCAGTGTTGAATCGGCATGCAGTGTGTCTTTCTTATAACCGAGAATGAGTTTCAGTTTCTCGTTCGCATCAAAAAGTTTCTGCGCAACTTCAGAATAATTATATGTTTCCCAGAATTCCAGGTTAGCAGAATGCACGAGAAGGCTCTTCACACGGGCTTCGTCTTTCACACCCGGCAATTCCACGAGGATCCTGTTCGTTCCCTGCAAGTGCTGGATGTTAGGCTGAGCCACACCGAACTTATTGATACGTGTCTCCAGAACGAGTTTCGCGCGATCGACAGCGGCGTTCGCTTCCAAACGCATCGCTGCAAGTACCTGCTCATCTGTTGAAGAGAACGTGATGTTGTCATCTTTCAACTGGCCGGCGAAGATCGCCGAAAGGTGTCCGAGTGGATTCACTTCGTGATACGCCTTACCGAACAGCGTAACGAAATCCTCATTGGAAGTCAATTGCGCTTTTGTTGCTTTAGCGAGCGCCTGGGTAAAATCCGGTGCGGTGCTGAAGTTGGCGAGCGCTTTTACGATATCGGGTGATGAAACCTCGAGCGTAACGTTCATACCGCCTTTCAAGTCAAGACCAAGATTCAACTCTTTGTCCTTACAGCTTTCGTAGGTGTAAAGTCCGAGGTAGATCTTTTTTCCGGCGATCGAATCGTCGAGGAAGAAATGTTCACGGGCAGTGATGAGCGAGTCTGTGATCGCACTCATCCGGATCGAATCGTTCTTAGCCCATTTCCTGATGGAATCCTGGATGTTCGGCTGTTTTACGTAATCGACAGCGTACTTATTCGCCTTTTTTTCCCAGTTGCGGGTAACGAATGAAAAGGACAAGTAGAACAGACAACTGAATGCCATCAGGATCGCGAAGAAGCGGATGGCGCCTTTAATGTTTTGCATAGTATTCTAATAATTTCCGGAACTATGGCTCAATCAGCCATTTCAGTCCCAAAATGGAGGGTGCAAATATAGAAGAAAAACCTTTTCCGACAACGAACGTTCTTCCAACCTAAAAGGCTGATTTTTAAGCTATCTTTGTTGCTCTCCCCGACTATCAATTGTTGCAAAAGCTATACTGAAGGATGCGTAAAATTCTATTCCTGGTTGCGGGAGCCCTGTTTTCAGGTCTTTTCCCAATGAAAGCGCAGAGCCTGCAGGGATTTGTCCGTGTCGATTCTGTCCGTGTGTATGAGAATAGTAACCAACTCCTTTTTCCCTGGTCGGGCGGAATAAATTTTGCCCAATTCTCCGAGATCGATCTTAACCTCGACGGCATCAAGGACCTTTTTGTATTCGATCGTTCCGGTAACCGGATCACTACTTATCTCAATCTCGGCACAGCCAATCAAACCGATTATGTGCTCGCACCTCAATATGTGCATTGCTTCCCGCGCCTGCACGACTGGGCGATCCTGCGCGATTACAACTGCGACGGTAAAGCGGATATTTTCACCTACACCATTGCGGGATTCGGGATTTACAAGAATACAACTACGATAGCAGGAGGAGTTTCCTTTCAACTCATGACGACAATGGTGAACACCGACCGTTCACCGAACAGCACACATTTCATCGGCAATCTTTATGTGAGTCCGGTGGATATTCCGGCGATCCGCGACATGGATGGAGACGGTGACATGGATGTCCTGACATATGAGAATGGCGGAGGAAGGATCGAGTATCATAAAAACATGAGCATGGAATTGTATGGCGTTTGCGATTCCATCAAATACATTGTTGCTTCCAATTGCTGGGGAGAATTGACCGAAAGTGCGCTCAACGCCAGCATTGCACTTGGCACCACCTGTTCTCCTCCTCCAATTCTGGAACATCACATCGATCCGCAATATTCTCCGCTCCTGCTGCATTCCGGTTCCTGTCTTGAGTGTATCAATACGGATAATGACAATGACCAGGATGTCATCATCGGCGATATCGGTTCTTCGCACATGGCGTATGTGCGCAATGGCGGAACAAATGTTTATGCGGTCGGCGATTCGGTTGACCAGTTATGGCCATCTTATAACACATCGATGAACATGGATATTTTCAATTGCGGATTCCATCTCGATGTGGACAATGACGGCGTGAAAGATGTGATCGTTACACCACAGGCGCAGAACGCTTCGGAAAATCACACCAGCGTCTGGTTGTATAAGAACATCGGAACAAACAGTAACGTCCAGGTCTCTTACGTGGAAAATAATTTCCTGCAGAAAGATATGATCGATGTGGGCGAAGGTTCGCATCCTGTTTTCTTCGATTATGATAATGACGGCGATTCTGATCTTTTCATTGGTAATTACGGTTACTACAATTCAGCAGCACCTTACAGCAGCAAGATCGCACTCTATAAGAATACCGGAACTTCCACGCAACCGGTCTTCACGAAGATCACGGACGATTTCGCCAACATCAATCTGAATCATGATACACTCGCCGGGCTTGCACCTACATTCGGTGATCTTGATGCGGATGGCGACATGGATATGATCTGCGGGAATAATGTCGGCAAACTCGATTACTTCCGGAAAGATCCGGGACCTGCGGATAATTTCACACTCATCACATCCACCTATCAGAGTATCGATGTTGGAAATTATGCAACACCGCAATTGGTGGATGTAGATCGTGATGGAAAAACAGATCTGCTCATTGGTGAACAAAGCGGCAATGTCAATTATTACCGCAACACAGGAACTTCAGCCGCACCGGTATTCACACTCGTCACCAGCACATTCGGCGGATGTAATGTTTGCGAAGCCGGATGGTTCACCGGGTACAGCGCGCCACAACTGATCGACGACAGCGGAAATTATGTTTTGCTGATCGGCTCGATGCGCGGATTCATTTACCGCTACGACAGCATTGACGGAAATCTCGCGGGAAATTTCATCAAGACCGACACACTTTATATCGACTCCTATGAAGGCGGGAATACATCGGTGGCCACTGCCGATTTCAATAACGACGGATTGTACGATCTCGTGATGGGAAATTATGCGGGAGGCCTTTCCATGTATTACGGCGATCTTGATACCACGCTCACCGTGAATGAAGAATTCGCAGCAAATGGTTTCTCCGTTTATCCCGATCCGGCGAATACAATGATCACACTCGATCTTCAGAAGTATCCGAATGGAACTATGCATTACCATATTTTTGATGTGACCGGAAAACTTATCGAAAGTGACGTCATCACTTCTTCATCAGCACAGCTTAATGTAAGTGATCTTCCGCAGGGAATTTATTTCATCACGTTAACCAACGGTTCGGGCTACACCGCAACATCCAGATTCATCATCTCCAGGTAAATTATGCGCTTACGGACACTTCTGATCTGTTTACTTTTTTCTTTAGCGGCAAATGCACAGATGCAATTCATCCGCAAAGACAGTATTCCCGTCACCGATAGTCTCGGCATTCCTTATCTTTTTCCATGGGTCGGCGGAATGAATTCCTGCCAGTTCTCCGATATCGATCTCAATCTTGACGGTATAAAAGATCTTTTCATTTTCGATCGCGCCGGGAACAAGATCACAACCTACCTGAATTACGGAACAGCGAATGTGGTGGATTATCATTACGCACCTCAGTATCTCTCCCAGTTTCCCCACCTGCACGACTGGGTTTTGCTGCGCGACTATAACTGTGATGGCAAGGAAGATATTTTCACAACGAACGCGGGAAAAATAAAACTGTACAAGAATATTTCCACCACGGCAGGACTCGCGTGGCAGGAGATCACCGAAGGATTATTGACAGACATCACACCGAACAGCACCGACACGATCGTTCCTGTTTTCGTCAGCTGGATCGACATTCCCGCGATCCGTGATGTGGACGGTGATGGTGATCTCGATATTCTCACGTACGGCATTGGCGGAACACAAGTGGAATATCACCGCAATACTTCGATGGAACTTTACGGCATCTGCGACAGCATTCAATTCACACTCGAAACTTCCTGCTGGGGCGAATACACCGAAAGCCAACTCGACGCATCGATCACGCTTAACACGCCGTGTGCGCCTCCGCCCATTCACGAATCGGATGGACACAACGCATTCCTTCATAACGGAAGTTGTCTCGAGTGCATTGATGTGAGCGGCGATAATGACCAGGATCTTCTCGTGGGCGATCTCGCGAATCCTTACATCAATATGATCAGAAATGGGAATGGCCCGGCATATGCGATCTGCGATTCAGTCGACGCGTTTTATCCGGGTTACGACAGCACGATGTACCTGAATATTTTCGGATGCGGTTATCATTTCGACGCTGACAATGACGGGAACAAAGATGTCGTCTTCGCTCCGAACGGATTTGTGGGCGTGCAGAATATCAATGGTTCGTATTTCTATCACAACACTTCCACCAACAATGATGTCCGGCTTCATTACGTGAAAAATAATTTTCTGCAGGGCGACCAGATCGATGTTGGCGAAGGAACTGCACCTGCTTTTTACGATTACGATCACGATGGTGATCTCGACATGTTCGTTGGCAATAAAGGTTACTGGGATATTTCCGGATTGATGATCAGCAAACTTGCGTTGTTCCGCAATGACGGAACGTCAACATCTCCTTCTTTTCATCTCGTGACGAGAGATTTTGCCGGCATCAGTTACCAGGAGCCCTACATTCACGGCATTTCACCAACGTTCGGCGACCTGGATGGTGATGGAGATATGGATATGCTCTGCGGCGATGTGAACGGGCAATTGCATTATTACCGCAAGGATCCGGCGAACGACACCGATTATGTCCTGGTGGATTCCTATTACCAGAATCTTGATGTGGGAAGTGATGCCGCACCGCAACTCGTGGATGTGGATCGCGATGGTTTGATCGATCTGCTCATCGGCGAACAAAGCGGTAACGTGAATTATTACCGCAACACCGGAACCATTTCTTCTCCGACATTCACGCTCATCACTGCACTTTTCGGAAATGTCATCGTCACCGAAACAGGATTCATCACCGGCTACTCTACTCCTTTTCTCTACGACGATAACGGGCAGTACATTCTCTTCGTGGGAAGTGAACGCGGCTATCTCTGGCGATTTGATAATATCGATGGAAATCTTGCCGGAAATTTCACACTCACCGATTCACTTTATGTGAGCGCCTTCGAAGGCGGAAGGATCGCACCGTTCATCATGGATCTCAATGGTGACAGTACGTTCGACGTTTGCATTGGTAATCACGCCGGCGGACTTTCCATTTTTTATGGCGACAACAATGTTGGATTTGCCGATCTCGTGAAAGAAACTTCATTCGCTGTTTATCCCGATCCTGCGAATGAGAACATCACGATCCAGATGAACGAGGATATTCCTGCACATTGCTCCTACTCCATCTTCAGCGTTTCGGGTGAAGAAATTTCTTCCGGGAAGATCACGGATAAACTCACAAAGCTTGATGTCGCCTCCTACGCCGCCGGTGTTTACGTTTGCCGCATCACTGCTCCGGATGGATTCACAGCGAACAGAAAACTCGTGATCGCACATTGATAAAATGAAAAGACTTTTTCTTTTTTCCCTTTCCATCTTCTGTTCAGGAATCATTTCCGCGCAACTTATTTTCCTGCGTAATGATTCCATTCCCGTAAATGCCAATGCACAGAATCTTCTTTATCCCTGGGCGGGCGGAATGAATTTCTGTCAATTCTCCGATATCGATCTCAATCTCGATGGCATAAAAGATCTTTTTGTTTTCGATCGCACGGGCAACCGTATGCTCACGTTCATCAATCACGGCACCGCGAATACGAGTGATTACACGCTCGATGAGAAATATGCGTACCAATTTCCTCCGTTGCACGACTGGGTGTTGCTGCGCGATTACAACTGCGATGGCAAAGCGGACATTTTCACTTCTACCGGAACAGCCGCCGGAATTGATGTGTGGGAAAATGTTTCCTCGGTGGCGAATGGTTTGCAGTTTCAATACGTCGGGCCGGTGGTCACCACTTATTTTCCGAATTCTTCGCAGGCACTTGATTCACTCTGGGTGACTTCGATCGATCTTCCGGCGATCCGCGATGTGGATGGTGACGGAGATCTTGATGTGCTCACGTATGATGTCGCCGGTGTGAACGTGGAATTCCACCGCAATTATTCCAAAGAACTTTTCGGCACCTGCGACAGTTTGAAATTCAGGCTCGAATCAAAATGCTGGGGCGATTTTGCAGAGAATACGTTGAACGCGACGATCACCCTGAATGATTCGTGCAGTGCTCCAGGATTGCATGAACATCATTCCAATTCGGCGGTTGCACACGACATTCACAACGGCTCGACGCTTGAGTGCATCAATACTGATGGCGATGCCGACCAGGATATCATCATCGGTGATATCACAAATCCATTCATCGTATACGGCAGGAACGGAAATGATTCGCTCTATGCAAAAATGGACCTGGTGGATCCGCAGTTTCCATCGTACGACGTTTCCGAGAATATGAATGTGTTCATCGGCGCGTTTCACCTGGATGTAGATAATGACGGAAAGAAAGACCTGATCTTCTCGCCCAACGCGCCCAATTCCGAGAATTTTCACGGCTCGCTTTTTTATAAGAATTCAGGAGCCAATGATTCCGTGGTTGTTTCCTTCGTGCAGAATGATTTCCTGCAGGGCAACATGATCGAAGTGGGCGAAGGTGCTTTCCCGAGATTTTTTGATTACGACAATGACGGCGACCAGGATCTTTTCATTGGCAATTACGGATACTATGCTTCCTCCACCGCGTATCCTGCCAAGATCTCGCTGTACGAAAACCAGGGAACCGCTTCTGCTCCCTTTTTCAAACTCATCACGCGCGACTTTGCCAATCTCTTTGCCAACACGACAAATATTTTCTGTCCTGTGCCGACATTCGGTGATCTCGATGGAGACGGAGATAAAGACATGATCGTTGGTGATGCGGTCGGCAAACTGAATTATTACCGGAAAGATCCCGGCCCGGCGAATAATTTTGTTCTCGTTCAGGCGAATTACATGGGAATCGATGTCGGGAATTTTGCAGCGCCGCAGCTCGTGGATGTGGATCGCGACGGACTGATCGATCTGCTCATTGGAGAACAGAGCGGCAACATCGACTACTATCGCAACACAGGAACCATCGCCGTTCCGAATTTCACACTCATCACCCCGCTCTTCGGAAATGTGATCGTGAATCAAACGAATTACATCACCGGTTACAGCACGCCATTTCTCTGGGACAGCGCGGGCACGTATATTCTCCTGTGCGGAAGCGAGCGCGGCTATCTTTTCCGTTACGATCACATCGACGGGAATCTTTCCGGAACATTCACACTCACCGATTCACTTTATGTGAGCGCACACGAAGGCATTCGCACCTGCCCGTGGATGGCAGACATTACGGGCGACAGTCTTCCCGATCTCGTGCTTGGAAATTACGCTGGCGGCGTTTCACTTTTTCTCGGAAGCACGATGACAGGCTGGAGCGAACTGCAACAAGCGGAAGATGCGATTGACATTTACCCGAATCCATCGGCAGGAGCATTCACCATCAGCACAACGTTCGATCCGAAAAATTTTCCTTTGACCATTTCCATATTTGACATGAACGGAAAATTATTGAGGAAAGAAAAAATGGAAACCAACACGCAAAGAATTTCACTCGAAGGAATTGCAAACGGCGTTTACATCTGCACGATCGAAACGAAGAGTGGAGTTGTTGTACGAAAGAAGTTAATAGTTAATGGCTAATAGCTAATAGTGCCCGCATCCCGACGCACCCCACAATTCAACCATTAACTATTAACCATTAGCTATTAACTATTAGCTAAATGTATCCTTCCATTTTATACGTGATACACCCGAACCATTCGTGGAAGAGTGTGTTCCAGTCCCACAAGGTTTCCGCGTCGGGAAGAAACATATAATCAAATTCAAATTTCCATGGGCCGCTGTAGCGATCGGTGCTGTACGGCGAAACAGTAATTCCTTCTTTGGTGAAACAGCCGAGCGATCTCCGCATATGAAATGCTGAAGTGACGAGCAGGTATTTTCCTTCTTTCTTCAGCAGTGGTTTGGTCATCGTCGCGTTCTCGTGCGTGTTCTTTGATTTATTCTCGATCACCACGCATGAATCGGGAATGCCGAGGTCATGCAGGTATTTTTTCACATAATCCGCTTCGAGATGATCCTGGTGAAGAATACTTCCGGATCCGCCGGTGAAAATGATCTTCGGTGCGACACCTTTTTTCCATAACGTGAGCGCCTGCATCAAACGGTCGGTGCTCTTCGTGAACTGGATCCTGTTCAATTCATCATCGAACGAAGAAATTCCCCCGAGCACGATTATGCCGTCGTAAGATCCGGCAGCGGGTTCGGCCACCGCATCGACTTCCCAGATGTGCATCGTACGGTCGAAAATGAAACGGTTGCTGAACACAAGGATCACCACAACTGCAGCGATGCGCAATTTTCTTTTTCTCATCTGATCTTTCGTTCGCCACGCCCAGATGAGCAGGATGAAGAACCAGGTGAATGGCATTAACAGGAATGCGAATAGTTTGCTCAGGAAGAAAAACATGTGCTAATATACGGTTGGTCGTTGTTTCGTTGGTCGCTGGTCGTACTTTTAATGCTCAACGGCCAACGACCAACGAAAAAGACCACCTACTTTTGCTGAATGAAACCCCGCTGGAAAAAGATCATCCGTTACACCAGAGCAATTCTCTCGGATGCGGTCTTCATTCCGCTTTTCACCTTCTGTATTCTCAACACTTCGCTCGTGGTGTACGGACTCCGCATGGCGAAGGGACAATTCAATATCGTGTGGAACGCGCGTGATGTGAAGGATGTACTCGCTGACAAAACTGTTTCCGATTCGGTCAAAGAAAAACTGCGGCTCATCAACGAGATCAAACAATTCGCGTACGACAGCATTGGGTTAACGAGAAGCAACAACTACACGACGTTCTATGATCAGCATGGACAGCGACTGATGTATGTCGTCACCGCCTGCGATCCGTTCGCTTTGAACGCGCACCTCTGGCATTTTCCATTTTTGGGTGATGTTCCATACAAGGGATTTTTTGATAAGGAAAAAGCGGATGCGGAAAAACTCAAATGGGCGAATGCAGGATTCGATACCGACATCGGTGGCGCTTCGGGCTGGAGTACGCTCGGCTATTTCAAGGATCCCATTCTTTCGCAGATGCTGCAATACAATGAAGGAGATCTCGCCGAACTCATCATTCACGAACTCACGCACGGAACCGTATTCGTGAAAGACGATGTGAACTTCAATGAGAATCTCGCGAGCTTCGTCGGGTATAAAGGAGCACTCTGGTTCCTCGAACGGAAATACGGAAAGGATTCGAAGCAGTACGACGCTTACGTCAATGGAAGAACGGATGAAAAAACACTCAACGATTTCATGCTCTCCTCCGCTCACCTGCTCGACTCGGTTTACAAAAGTTTTCCCGCATCATTCGACAAGACAAAAAAACTCGCGGCGAAGAATGCGATCTTTGACAGCATCATTGTTCATTCGAAAAATCTTCCGTTCGCAGCCGACACTCTTTTCCCGAAACGGCTTGCCATGAAAATGCAAAAGTCAGGCAACTGCATGTTCATGCAATACGTCCGTTACGAAGCGAAACAGGATGATTTTGAAAAGGAGTATGCGAAATTCAGCGGACTGAAAGCGTACGTGGAATATCTGAAGAAGAAATATCCGTCGGTTTAGTCATTCTGGAACGGCGGCTTCAGTGCAGCAAAAAACCTGTGCTCCCGCTGTGCCGCATTACACGCGCGCTTGTCAGGCTGAACACCTGCTGAAGGCCAGAGCGCGCGGGGTAAAGGCGGCACATCGGGGTTAGATAAGTTGTGCAGTGCTTCTAATTCACCACACAAACCATCGATTTGAGTTGCTTCCACCTGTACTGGAGTTTCGGCATGATCATATTCCACAATGGATCTCCGCGTGTGGCGACACAATGTGCCACCAGGACACCCTGGTTATTTCTCCGGATGATGAATTTTTTTTGTTCAACAGTTGTATCCCGCCTGATGTGAGCCGGATCCGAAAGGTCTATTGATTCCGTGCATGTATAATAAATGAGCGAATCACCTTTAACGTAATAATCTCCAGCCATTCTTGTCCATCCTGAGTTCATTCGCGAGTTAATCAATAACTCAAGCGTAAAAGTGGTGCAATGGCTGGAATCATTTGAAACAATAAGACCCCGGGCAAGATCTGTGTACTCCGTAAAACGGTATTCGGTTCCAAGAATTTTTCTGAAGAAAACGGTGTCAAAGCGGGGCCACTGCCTGTCAAACCTTGAGCAATACAAACCGCCTTTGGCGGATTTATATTTTTTTACAGAATACTTCCCGTAAACTGCTGTCCCTGTATCAGCAGGATCGCCGGGCCCTGCACCTCTTCCACAGGAAGAGAAAAGGATAATGTATGGAATGAGCCAAAGGAATTTCACACAATGAAATTAGCTCATGCTGATACCGTGGGCCGGGAGAAAACACAAGTGTTCTCCAATCTTATCCTGTGAGCATCCGTCACGGATAAGTGTTGTGGTCAATTCTGTATCACGATCGGTGCGCAATACCAGTATTCATCTTCACCCTGAAATTTTTTATTCATCAGCGTTTTCTCATTCTGCCCATCACATTTGAGAAACACCACGGAATATCTGCAGCAGACAAAAGGCCTGTTCTTTACAATAAGCAAACGATAAGTTCCCGGAGCAAAATAACTGGCCGGAACTATAAAACTATTTGCCGTTTTCATTCTGAAATATCCTCCGTTCAATCTTTCATACAATTTCAATTGTGAAGTATCCGTAACGACAAAAGTCATCCCCTGATCATGATAATAAGGATCTCCTGAATGAAAAAGATAAGTCG
>DATJEX010000097.1:0-4827 GCA_035496135.1 Bacteroidia bacterium | reverse complement strand
CTCCGCGTGGATAATATGTCGTATCGTTCCGACCGGAATGCGGCACTCACTGCGCTCAGCATAAATTACATTCCTGCGCTCGCACGCCAACACACGTATTCACTCGCGGCTTATTATCCATTCTCTTCGCAACCGAACGGTGAAGTGAACTGGCAAACGGAGATCGCTTACAAGGTCAAGAAAGGTTCGAAGCTCGGCGGCAAATACGGAACGGATCTTACACTGAATTACGCCGCTGCATTCGCACTCGACACGAATAATCTGAATGATGCCACTACCTCGCGAATGGGTTATTCCTCCAACTGGTGGCCGATCGGCGATTCACTTTTCTTCCAGGACATCAATTTTGAAGTGGCGAGAAAACTGAACAAGAACTGGAAATTCACGGCACTGTACATTCATGAGATCTATGACAAGAACATCATGGAAGGCAAAACGAATTATCCGTACATCAAAACAGATGTGACAGTAGCGGATATCACAACGCGGCTGGGCGATCATTTTTCCCTGCATTCCATTGGAGAACATATGCTCGTGGAAAAAGGACACACGCTCAACGCTGCCGGAAATGATTCCACTTTCACGGTCGATCACGGCAACTGGGTAGCGCTCACAGAAGAATTATCGATGGGCGAACATTTCTATTTCGCTATTATCGATCAATACAATTACGGCAACCCGAATCCGGATGCACGTGTGCATTACTTCAAAGTTCAGGCAGGTTATAACCGCCAGACCAGTTCCATTTCACTTGGATATGGCAAACAGCGCGAAGGAATTTTCTGCGTAGGCGGTGTCTGTCGCCAGGTTCCTGCTTCGAACGGATTCACACTCACTATCACCAGTTCATTCTGATTTTCGTAACTTTAGATAAGATGAAAAAGTTTTTTGCCAGCACGATAGTTCTTTCTGCGATACTGTTCAGTTCCTGTGATTATGTCAAGGATCCGATCCAGCCGCACGGCGCAGGTTCAGCGAACGACACCGTTCGGAAAGTTTTGATCGAAGATGTAACGGGTCATCTTTGCATCAATTGTCCGAGTGGTGCACGCATCATTGATTCGCTCGAAAGTGTTTTTCCGGGACAGATCATTCCGATGGCTCTTCATTCCGGATTTTTTGCAGAACCCTGTCCGCCGCACGGACTTCCTTCCGGTGCTCCTGCAGGAACGTTCGGCGAAGATTTCCGCGCGCCACTCGAAGATGCCGATTACGATAATCTTTTCGGTATAAACGGTTGGCCGAATCCAATGGGAATGGTCAATCGTTATGGCGTTTACCCGGGACAGAATCCCACCAGTGCAACAGCATGGCCCGATACGGCTGCGGTCATTCTTGCGGATTCCATTTCAGCTTACATAAAAATTCATCCGACTTACAATTCTTCCAACCGTCAGCTCACACTTACAGTTTCAGGAATTCTTTTCGATACACTCATCGGGAATTATGACATCGCTGTTTATCTCACCGAAGATGGTTTGCACGGATGGCAACTCGACAATGCGCTTCCACCGCCAAGTTTTGATTCGACGTACACGTTCAATCATGTCTTCCGCGGCTCAGTGAACAATCCGGGACATGTGGACGGTGTACAGGTTCTTTCCGGAACAACCAATCGTGGTGCGCTTATCAGTTACAACATGTCAACCCCTTTCACGGTGAGTTCATCCTACAACGCCGCCAATTGCAAACTGGTAGGAATACTTTATGACGCAGCAACATACCGAGTAGTTCAGGCGGACCAGGTGAATCTGCAGTAGCCGTTAGCTTACCTTTACTTCGTGAATGCTCCGAAACATAAGATCGTCGTTGCCATTTCGGGCGCGAGCGGAAGTGTGTACGCGAAAGTGCTGCTCGATAAACTGCAGCAGCTTTCTTCGCAGATCGATTCGGTCGGAGTCGTGATGAGTGATAACGCGAAACAGATCTGGAAGCAGGAGATCGGCGATGATTCATTTGAGAAATATCCGTTCACCTTTTATTCGAAGATGGATTTCAATGCGCCGTTCGCTTCAGGTTCTTCCAGTTTCCGTCACATGATCGTTTGTCCATGTTCGATGGGAACACTGGCAAGGATCGCTTCGGGAATTTCAAACGATCTCGTCACCCGCGCAGCTGATGTGATGCTGAAAGAAAGAAGAAGATTGATCCTCATCACGCGTGACACTCCGCTTTCTCTCATCCACATCAACAACATGAAAACAGTGACGGAAGCCGGTGGAATTATTTGTCCTGCTTCTCCATCCTTCTACAGCAACCCGAAAAATTTCGAAGAACTCGCTGCGACCGTCATTGACCGCGTGATCGATCTCTGCGGGCTGGAACAGAAAACCTTCCGCTGGAAGGAGTAGGGACGCATTGCAATGCGTCCCTACCAAGCTGTTAATAACTTCTCCCTCTTGGAAAACAACATTTTAGCTTCTCAGGCGACTTCTGTTTAGGAAATTTAACCTGCAGGATATAACTTGGGTTATCTGTCTTTCGTTATTTGGTGGTATTAAAAGAAAGGAGCACCCTATGCTTGAATTCAGTAAACACATCCTCAAAAGTGTATCGTTCGACAAGATCCTCTTCAGGAAAGAATTGATGAAAATATTACGCTGGGCGAAACCGGATGAAGCAATGCTGCTGAGAGCCTGGTGTGTCGCGACCTTCGGCCATCTTTACGGAGATGTGATCAAAGATGCTTTCCATACGATCGCGAAAGTATAATCGATCTTACAGGAATTATTTCTTATCCAGGAAACGGATGTTCCGCTTCAGTCCTGCATATTTCGTGCGTTTTACCGCGGAATTCCTGAAGACTTTCTGAAAAACATCTTCCGTCAATTCTTCCCAATCTTCTCTTTTCATTTTCAGCAGATCTTCATGCGGAAGAAATGAGCTTTCGTGATGCGGCGTAGAAAACCGGTTCCATGGACAAACATCCTGGCAGATATCACAACCGAACATCCAGTCTTCAAACTTTCCTTTTTCACTTTCCGGGATTTCATTCTTCAGCTCGATGGTGAAATAGGAAATGCATTTGCTTCCATCCACCACGTATGGCGCGACGATCGCATCGGTTGGACAAGCATCGATACATTTCGTGCACGTTCCGCAATAATCACCGATGGGTGAATCCGGTTCCAGTTCAAGATCGGTGATGAGTTCGGCAACGAAAAAAAACGAGCCTGAATTTTTATTGATCAGATTGGAATTCTTTCCGATCCATCCCAATCCGCTTTTCGCCGCCCACACTTTATCCATTACCGGAGCCGAATCCACAAACACTCTTCCACCGATCTCCTTCCCTATTTTTTCCTGGACAGATGAAAGCAATTCCTTCAGTTTTCTTTTGATGACAAAATGGTAATCTTCACCGTACGCGTATTTCGAAATTTTCGGTGCGCCTTCCGTTTGTTTTTCTTCCGTGTAATAATTCAATAACAACGAGATCACGCTCTTCGCTCCGGGAACAAGTTTTGGCGGATCAAGCCGTTCGTCAAAATGATTCGCCATGTACGCCATTTCGCCGTGCATGTTCTGCTTCAGCCATTTTTCCAGTCGCGGCGCTTCTTCTTCCAGGAATGCCGCCTTTGAAATTCCGCAATAATCAAACCCGAGACGTTTCGCTTCAGATTTGATAAGGGAAGAATGACCGGCAGAATTCATTTAACGAAGATACTTAAGAATGTAAACTTGAGTCTGTATTTCGAATCTATTCCAGCATTTGAAATCCCGAAGCTCTATCTTTGATGACCAACATTACTACCATGCTCTCCAAAAACGATTTTATCTCTTCCGTTCAGAAAGAAATTGACATCATCAAACATCTTTACGTGAAGATCCCTTCCGACGCGTTTGATTTCAAACCAACCGAGAATCAGCGCACCACGCTCGAACTCCTTCGTTATCTTTCCATGTGCGGCATAGCTTCCACCGATGTGCTCCTTCACGACAGCGACTGGAAGTTGTGGAAACCTTACGCGGAAAGAGCAGCTTCAATGACTGCAGAACAATTCTGCGCGGCAATGGATGAACAGGGGGCTGAAATGAAAAAAATGATCGAAGCGATCCCTGAAAAAGATTTTCATTCGAGAATGGTGAAACATCCGGCGGGGGAAGAAATGCTGCTGGGGATCGGATTGATCCGCATGCCGTACAGCTGGCTGGTCGCTTACCGCATGCAGCTTTTTCTTTATCTCAAACAACTGGGAATTGATATCGGCACATCGAATAACTGGAGAGGAAAAGACAGAACTCCTCCTGTGGCGAAATAAAATATTCCACTCATTTTTTCGGCATGAAAAAAAGTTTGGCGGATTGCAGTGCAGCAAGCAGAATGAATAGCCATCCGAAGATCACATTGAGCGACCATTTTTTCAGTTTATTCAGGAAGAATTCACGGTAACGGTGTGTAACCGCGACAACGGCGGAGATGAGAATGAATTCGCCGAAACCGGTTCCCGCTATGAACCCGATCTTATCCAGCATGGTGGTTATCCGGAAGAACGCATAACCATTGAGCATCACCAGGATCATCAGCCAATACGGAAGCAATTGCGGATTGAGAAAAGAGATGAACATCCCCTTCAGGAAATCGGTCGCTTCCTGTTTTGGTGTTGTATCATCACCTGCCGGAATTTTTTTCCGCACAAGATTGAAAATTCCCATTCCGAGTAAAACAGGGACAACTCCCCACTCCAGGATTTTCAAAAGCGTTGCTTTCTGCAGCAGCCAGGCCGAAGCGAAAAGTGCGAACGCGGAATAAATGAATTCAGGAATGCAGACGCCGACACCGATGAGCAACGCGCCTTTCCTTCTTCCCTCGAGCACATTCTGCAT
>DATJEX010000096.1:0-7821 GCA_035496135.1 Bacteroidia bacterium | reverse complement strand
TCGCCGTTCGTCAGATTAATGCAGCATGGATAAGGTCATCTGATTGCGACCTTCAACTTGTTGTTGGTCAAGATCGGATGCTCCAACGACCGAAGGGAGGCGGAAGGTGAAAAATCATTTGTTTTTATCATAGAATTCGATATGCCGCTTGCGCCATGCGCATAGGTGTAGCGGGACAGGTGGTTATTTGCTGCAGTGTAGGTTTTGCTCCTGAACATTAGCACGAAAGCAAGCCTCAATTCACTACCTTAGTTATTCCCTCCGAAGGAGTCCTTCGGACAATACCCCAATGATGAAAAAATATTTCCTCTCCGCGCTCCTGCTGTTTTCGATCGCTGCGAATGCGCAACAGAATTTCAATCGTACCTGTTCTGTTGAGAATTTTCTGTCACAGAGTCCGCAGGCGAATCCCTTGCGCGCTGTGGCGTTCGCTACGCACGATACGGTCTTCGCTGTGGGTGATAACGGAAACATCATTCAGAGTTTCAACGGTGGAAACAACTGGACGCTGCAGCCGCGCGTAAGCTACTATGCGTATTACGATGTGAAATTTCCGGCGAAGGATACCGGATATGTTGGCGGACAAAGCAACAACTACGGATGCGTGCTGAAAACAGTTGACCGTGGACAAACATGGACACCGCTTTTTTACGGATCGCTCGCGCACGGAAGTATTTATTCGTTGTGGTTCACGAACGCGAATGTAGGTTATGCGGGAAGCGGCGGAACAGTTTTCAGAACAGTGAACGGAGGAAGTACGTGGACCGGTGCAACTGTCGGTTCAGGATCGGTAAGTGATATTTATTTTGTGAATGCTGATACCGGATTCTGTACGAACGTGAATAAGATTTACCGGACCGTGAATGCCGGTGTGAGCTGGACGCAGATCTACAACAACGCTTCGGAAAATCTTGACGCGATCTGGTTCACGACGAAAGACACCGGATATTTCGGCGCGCTGAGCGGAAAAGTTTTCAAGACCACGAATGGTGGAACAACATGGACACTGAATTACACCGTGAGTGGTGCGGCGAGGAAAATAAGATTCCTCGATACACAAACCGGATTTGTTTCCGGATCGAACGGATACGTGTACAAAACCATAAACGGGGGAACATCGTGGACATCGACATTCCTGATCAGCTCTGATGATTATTACGGAATGGGATTCGATCAGTCGCGCGGAGTAGTGGTGTCGCGTTACGGGAACATCATGCTTACGAATGATCTCGCCACATATGTGAATAAGAAAACAGGATTGAACCTTTCTTTCTACAGCATGGACATGATCAATCACCAGATCGGATATTTCGGCGGGACAGGTGCGAGCGTTTACAAAACGACAGATGGTGGTGCGACCTTCACTTCGCAAACAACGGGTGGATATGATCAGTATATCATGCGCATGAGTTTTCCGAATAAGGATACCGGCTATATCAACGGGTGGAAAATAATTACCACCGGGAATAATCCGATCTTCAAACGGACATTCAACGGCGGAACAACGTGGACAACGGATCCGCCTTACGGTTCTACCATCGGCGGACAGTTCAGCGATATCTTTTTCATCACCGGAAAATTCGGTTTCATGTGCCAGGGGAAAAATGTTCTGCGTACGGTTGACGCGGGAAATTCATGGACGATCACGCAGGCTGGCGATACGAATCGTTTGTGGAATATTTATTTCCTGAACAAAGACACGGGCTGGGTGTGCGGCAACAATGGAAAAATTGTGCGCACGATCGACGGAGGATTGACGTGGACGCAATTCACCATTGCAACGACAGATGATTTCCAGACGATCACCTTCAAAGATGGTCTGCATGGTTTTGCCGGTTCGAGCAACGGTACGATGTACAAAACGTCGGACGCCGGACAAACGTGGACGCTTGCCATCAATTACGGAACGCCGTATATTTTCTATGACATTCAATTCGCGAACCAGCAGGTTGGATTCTTCAGGTTATGGGATAATTTATTCGGAGAGATCTTCAAGACATTTGATGGCGGACAAACCTGGCGAGTGTATGATTACGAATATTTCAATTACAATTTCACAGGAATGGAATACACGGGTCCGGGAGATACACTCGACGTGATCGGTTACAACGGCATCATCATGCAGCTGTACGATAAATATCCGCAGCCACCGGTGACTTCCTACAATGTGTGTGACAGCGGAGCAGTTTCCATCACTGTTCCGGTAAGCAATCAGAATATTGCTTTTTATAATTTGATGAATGATGCATGGACCACGCATCTCGGTGTTCCTTACAATTACGGAATGCTCACGTCGACGGATACGGTTTATTATTCCATCGCCGATTCGATGGCGGCTTGTGAGAGCAGGCGGTCGCCTGTTTATCTGAATGTGATTCCATCGCCGATTGCACCAACTATTTCTCCATCGGCAGATACGACGATCTGTGCCGGAACTCCGCTCACACTTTCTGTTCCGTGCGTTTACAATTTTTATCTGTGGTCGAATGGTGCAACAACGTGCAGTATTCCTGTGAGTACGAGCGGAAATTATTCCGTGATGGTTTCGAATTCCAGCTGCGGTTCAAATTCAGTTGACACGGTGAGCGTGAACATTGTTCCGTTGCCGGCAACACCTGTTATCAATTTCGCAACTTCCGATTCGATCACGGCAGATGTTGCCGGAACATATTACTACTGGTATTTCAACGGAGTGCTGCAAACGGATACAACGCAAACGATCGTGGTGAATGGCCAGGCGGGAGATTACACTGTGGTGGTAGAAAATTCCAACGGATGTTTGTCCGACACATCGCAGCCGTTCGTGCTGACAGATGTTCACGAGCTGAATGTGAATGTTTCGATGTGGCCGAATCCTGCGAGTGATGAATTACATTTTGTTTCGGCGCAGAAGATCGAGAAGGTGGAGATGGTGAATGTGCTGGGAGAAGTTATTTTAAGTGTAGAACGGGTGAATAGTAACGTGAATGTGAAAGGGATCCCGGAAGGGATTTATCTCGTGAAGATGACTTTTGAAGATGGAAGTAATTCTGCGAAGGAAGTTGTTGTTCGGGGAGAATAGATTTATTGCTTAATGTTTTTTCTTTTTTTCAGGCAACTGGCGGAATACGCCGTTTTCGATCGTGATCACACCATTCATGGTGACACAAGGACCTGAATCATCTCCATCCTGATGTTTAGTGTAGCGATAATTGACCTTTTGTCCAGCACGATCATATCTCATGAAATAATAAATGGAATCTTCGGCATCCGGAGGTTTGCAATTCATTGCCGATTGTGTGCCGAGCCAGGGAAGCGTGTCGTGGGATCCGTTTTCAAAAAGTTGTAAGGAGGGAACAATATTGATGGAGCTGTCATTGAAAGTGAGATGAAAGAGTCCGTAATTATAATAGACCTCATGACTTTCGCTGATGAGCAGGTAGCTTCCGTCGTTGAGTTTCTGGAAGCAAAGAATATTCCCGAATTTATTGAAATCATAATAATTGATATTCACCGGATGATCATGAAAGAAATGAGATTCCAGTGTGATGCCCGAAGTTTCGTCGGCATTGGATAATGAAAAGGTAATGATCCTGCATGCACTGTCCGATGAATAGGCTGAAGAGATGATCTCGATATGCCGGTGAGGGCTGCTGAAACCTGTATCATCGAATGTACATGTGGACAGATACCGGATCACCAATCCGGAGTCGCTTACGGATTGTGAAAAACCTGTACGCGGGTTCAGGAATAATAACTGCAGAAAGAATAGATACAGGATGCGCATACTGAAATTGGGCCCGGGAAAAAATCAATTTATCATTTCATAGAAACGCCCTCCCTTTTGGGGAAGGCGTTCGCACAATATTTATTTCGCGAAAAAAATTATTCCGCTACTTCGATCATTTTGAATGGAACGCTGATGATCGCCTGGTAATCTTCTCCTGCTTCGAGCATATCCTCGTCGTCCTGCTCATAATACCAGTTGATGATGATCGCGCTTCCGCCTTTGTGGATCGCTTCTAATTTTTTGAACACGTCGAGAATGCATTTCGACGAGCTTGTATTGAAATATTCGAGCTGAATATTCACGTTGGTATTGCCCTGCGGCTTGCCAGCATACTTTTCGAGTTGCTCTACGAGTGGTTTATAGAACTCGATAGAGTTTTCAGGAATAGAGCGTCCTTTGATCTCCAGTGTTCCTGCCGCCATATCAAAAGTGATGGTCGGTGTTTTCGGTGTGCCTTCAATGACTATGCGTTCCATATGGTGTGATTGTTGTGTTTGTATTATTGTGCGATCTTGATGTTGAGACTGAAAAATGAATAGGTGTTGTCTACAGGCATGAAATGATAATTCAGTTTCTGTCCTGTTTTGCGTGCGATATCGATCATACCGAGTCCGCCGCCGCCTTTTTCAGACATCTCTCCATTATTCAAAACAGCTTTGTAATATTCTTTGAGTTCCTCTTTGGAAAGTTTGTTGATCTCTTCGAGACGGCCTCTCAGGCGTTCAACATTTTCGGTAAGGATATAATTTCCGGTGATGATATTGTACTGGTTGTCGATCTTGCCGATCATGAAAATGGCAGATCGGATATTCTCTCCGTCGCCTGTGGTGACCGAAGCGCCATTCAGCGTGCGCGGGATCTCGTCCATGTGATGATAGAGATTCTGCAGGCATTCCACCAGCACGTTATAAACCTTCTTCTTGATCTTGGGTTCCTCCTGCATGGTGTCCAGTTTGGATTCCATGATCTGGAGTATGGACGTAAGTAACTCAGAGGTAATATCGCCCTTGAAGGAGAGCATGATATTGTTGCGCTCCATTTTGTCGTAAAAATCGTAAATGTCTACCATCATAAATGGTACGGGCTTCAGAGTTACTTAATAGACAAATATAGGGGGAGTTTTGGAATATGCAAACCGGGTAACTCCAGCACTTTATTCGCGTGTTTAGTCGGGGTGATCGGGGTTATTTCAGAAGAAAAACGGCTCCGTGAAGAAGCCGTTTTTCTTTTAGTTGTTTCGCTTATTGCATGCTGAACTCAAAGGTGTTACCGTCAATGGTAACTGTTCCTTTGTTGTCGCATGTTCCGTTACCGAAATCCACAACGCGGTCCGATTTTCCGGCAGGCGTAAGGGTAACTTTTCCTTTCGTGATCCAGGTGCAGCCCAGGTCGCGGACGATCGGATTGGCTGGATCAATGGTGGATGTCCATTGTGTTCCGTTCCGGTCTGTTCCGCTGTTGGTGCCGGAAATCGTGATGACCGGTGAAACAGAAGAAGAAGTGTTTCCGGAAGTGAACGTGATGTCACGATCGCAGGCGAAGAGAATGGTCCATGGCGCCGTCGCACTGTTCTTCGTGCATTTTCCGTTCGTCACCGTTTTGTGCCAGGTGTCTGTTCCTGTCCTGGTGAGTGTAACGGTTCCTTCATACTGGATCGCTCCAACGAAGAATGTATCGAGCGTGATGGTAGCTACTGATCCGATCACATCCCATGGACCCGCAAGTGTCATGTGGATCTTTCCTTTGCGGATCTTTCCGTCAATACTATCTGTGCAACCGGTTCCGTAATCGATGGTCATATAACGTGGCCACTGGTTGGCCTGTGTTCCGGTATCGACCATTACAGATGGACAGGATTGAACAAATACATGATTCGAACCATAACGATGAACACCCGGCTCATCGATGGCGATCTTATTTACAGTCGGAAGTACGCGCATAAACTCGCCTTCACAGATATTGTTATCGGTTGCGGAAGTTGTTTCCGTGTCGAGGCTGTTTTCTTTCAGACATCCGTTCACAAGGAAAAGTCCGAAGGTGCAAACAGTCAATACAAGGGCAGCAGGGGTGAAGAAACGCTTCATGAGATAGGTTTTAGTTGATTTTTTGATGATGCCAGGCATCAAAAGGTTTAATACAAAGCTAAGCCTTTTACTGGATTTCAATCAAAAGGGTTACGGGATTCTTACGCCTACAACCAGCACGTCATCAACCTGTTGAAGCCCTTCTTTCCACGTGTCAAATGTTTCTTCCAGTTCTGCTGACTGGAGCTGCATCGGCAATTCATGGATCTGTCTCAATTTTTCCAGCAGATGTTTCATCATGAATTTTTTTCCGCGTTCACCACCGAACTGATCGGCAAATCCATCGCTGAATAAATAAAGTGCGTCACCTTTTTCAACGAGGATCTTGTGCGTGGAGAATTTTTTGTCTTTCGTGTCGTGCGTTCCGCCGATCGGGAAACGATCGCTTTCAATTTTGCTGAGCAAACTTTTGCGGATGAAAATGAGTGGACGCAAGGCACCACCGAATGAAAGTTCATGTTTCTTTTTATCGAGCACACAAACCGCGATGTCCATACCATCCGCCGTGTCCTGGTCGTGCTGATCCTGTTTCAATGCGGCCCGAACTCCCTCGTTCAGCGAATTGAGGATCTCACCGGGATCTGTCGTTCCTTTTTCAAGAACGATCTGGTTCAGCAGATCATGACCGATCATGCTCATCAAAGCGCCCGGCACTCCGTGGCCTGTGCAATCGGCTACAGCAAAAATGGAAAGACCGTTCTTCTCACCGAACCAGTAGAAATCTCCACTCACAATGTCCTTTGGTTTGTACAACACAAAACTCTCGGGGAAATGACGCACGATGAATTCCATTTCCGGCAACATGGCGACCTGGATTCTTCGCGCGTATTGAATACTCGCGGTGATGTCGGCATTCTTCTGCGCAAGCTCCTGCGTGCGTTCCGCGACTTTACTTTCCAGGATGCGGTTCTCTTTTTTGATGGCCGCTGTCCGATAACGAACGAACAGAATGAATCCGGTGATCACGACGATCACGCAGAGAATGTAGAACCAAGTGGTTTTCCAGAATGGAGGCTGCACGTGAATGTGAACAAGAATTTTATCATCACTCCAGTTACCGTTGCTGTCGGCCACGCGCACATGCAATTCATAATTGCCACCGGGAAGATTGGTGTAACTCACATAACGGTTCGTTGTCGCTTTGGACCAGTCGTCATCAATTCCTTCGAGTTTGTATTGATAGAGATTTTTTTCAGGCTCTACAAAACTCAATGCCGCGAGTTCGAATTGAAAATTATTATCGCGCCAGCCCACACGGATCGTTTTCGCAATGGAAACCGAAGTATCGAGCGCGATCTCCTGCCCGAATCTTTTGTAAGAAACAATGTACACGTCGGGAGCGATGCCAGCCTGGTCGAGACTTTTCGGATCAATGATGTTCAGTCCGCCCTGTCCGCCGAAAAAAAGAATTCCCTTCTTATTCCTGAAGTAAGCACCCTGGTTGAATTCTGTTGTCTGTACTCCGGAAGCAGGACCGAAATTCCGGAATCGATCTGTTCCTGTCGCGGTTGGAATGAATTCTGTGATCCCTTTGTTGTGGCTGATCCAGAGATTTCCATTCAGATCGGGAACTACAGCGTAAATATTATCACTCGGTAATCCATCACGCTCGTAGATGACAGAGAATTTTCCTCCCGCCGGTTCGTATTTGTCAAGACCATTCGCCGTACTCAGCCAGATGTTCATGTCTTTATCTTCCACCACGCAGTACACAATGTTATTCGACAGCGAATTCTTGTCGTCGTCACTATGCTGATAGTTCTTGAAAACATTGCTTCCGCGCGCGCGCATCATCACTCCACACGCACGCGTTCCGATCCAGAGATTCTCTTTGTGATCGAAAAAAAGTGAATAAATGAAATTGCTGCTCAGGCTGTCTTTTTCTTTCGTGAAATGACGCAGCGAGTCGGTCAGTGGATCAATACGGTAAATTCCTCCGCCGAAAGTTCCGAACCAGATGGCATGTGT
>DATJEX010000095.1:0-2808 GCA_035496135.1 Bacteroidia bacterium | reverse complement strand
TGACCATACCGATCTTTGTCGACGATGCCGTTTTCTGGCAAAGGCGAATACGGTCAGCGTTGGCGATCACGAACGGGCACGTGTTACAGGAAAAGATCACCAGCAAACCATTCTCTTTTATCTGTGAATTAAGCGTGATCTTCTGATCATTCATCGCGTTGAGCAGTGTATCATTCTCATTCGGAAGAATTGTTCCTATTTCGATCGGTTTGATGTCGATCTTGACGAAGGCGCAGAGGAGGATCGGAAGAAAGATGAGCTTTTTCATGGTCGAATGTTTTATGATACAAAATTAGGTTAATTTGTGGTCACAGCGACTGATGAAATTCCGCAAAACGATCATTGCTCTTCTTCTTTTCACCTTAACTGTTGGCTTCAAAAAGATGCCGCAGCATTCCTATTCTTCCGATCTGGAAATTCTCACTACAACGCTCGAACAGCTTCATCCGGATCTGTATGCGGTGATCGGGAAAAATGGATTTGACAGTCTTGTCCTGTCGACCCGAAAACAACTGGCAGTTGTTCATTCCAACCGGGAAGCGCTTTATCTCATTCAGAATTTTCTTTTCCATTTGGGTGACAGTCATATTTCGACACTGAATCCATTTGTTCATCCCTATGGAGAAAAAATACTTCCGTTCAAAATCGCGATTGTTCAAAATGAATTGTACATACGGAATTTTCCCGGCGAACCATCCAGTAACGGATCGCATATCATTTCCATAAACGGAACTCCGGGCAGGCAACTCATCGACAGTCTTTCCATTTTTTATTCCAACGATGGTGCGAGAAAATTAATCCCGAAAGGATTGCCTGCGCTTTTCAATTCACTCTATGCTTCCTTCTGCCAGGAACCGGACACATTCTTTATCAATACAGATCGCGGCCTGATCAAAATAGCTTCTGTTCATCGCGGAGAAAAATATTTTGATCAATTGATCGCTTACGACTGGATCGACTCGGTCATGGCGAAACCTGTTTTTGAAAATCTTCCCAAATACGGTTATTGCCGTTTCAATGATTTTGAAAAGAAGTCGGGCGGACTGCAGCCGGAAAAAGAATTCGATAAATTCATGAATGAGATGATCACTGCTCATCAATCGGCTATCGTGATCGATCTGCGTTACAACTCGGGTGGCAAACCCTGCATGGCTGCGCGAATGGCGAGCTGGTTCACCGATACATGCATCACTCCCTTTCAGCATGTCTGGCTGACGGATTCACATCGCCCGGAATACCATTCCTATCTGCATCACGATCTGCTGTTCGATCTCCGGCGGACGGGAACAAAACAAGAGGACACATTGCTTGCCAAAACAAAATTCGAACGAGGAGTGACACATTCCTTTTCTTCGAAGAAACATTATTCAGGAAAAGTTTATGTGCTCGTCAGCGACATCACGGCTTCTGCAGCAACGATGTTCTGCTCCTATTTGCAGGATAACGGCAATGTCATTTTTGTCGGTTCAGAGACCGGTGGCTCGATCAATTATTTCTGGGGACACAAACACTGCGATCTCCATCTTCCCTATTCCGGCATCGATCTGACTTTTGCTACGGAATTGCTCGAGTTGAAAAAAGGAAGTGCTTCGAATGAAAAACCGAAGCCATTGATCCCTGATGTACTGATCTCCTATTCCATTACTGATTACATCAATGGCGTGGATAAAGAAATGGATTGGATCAACACGGAATCAATGAAGCCGAACTGGCCGAACTGATTCAAAAAGAAATTCTCTCCCTGTACAGGTATTTCTTCTGCACCGACTCGAACGGCCGGTAGATGTAATACACATTCCCGTCGCGGATGTGGATCTGCTTCGGATATTTATTCGTGATCCGGAATTCACCGGCTACTTTTCCTGTTGCGAGATCTATTTTCTTCAGCGTAACCATTCCTCCATTCTCAAATTGCGCATATACTTCGCCGGTGGTCTCATCCTTGTACATCGTGCGGTCCCAGTCTTTCCAGTTCTTCGGGTGGTGATAATCGATGTGCTCCGCTCCTATCTGTTTCATCTGCGCATTGAAGATCACGAGTGAATCGGTGTAGTGATCGAAAACACAAATGCTGTCGTGTGTCACGAACATCGGCGCGAATAACGGCGTGTAGTAAATGGATTCCGGAAAACCGGTCATTGTCGCAGCGATAATTCGCTTGTCAATCCCGGTGTAAGCCTCCATCTTTCTCGCATACAAACGGTCTTTCGGTTTCAGGTAATCGAATTCCCAATTGTATTGCGCAAGAAGATCCTTGTCGACGATGTAATGCAATTCCTGCACGCTCGTGTCTGCGGGATCGTACGCGTAATACGTGAACGCCGGATATTCCTCGTGATAATTCGAGAAAAGAATTTTTCCGCCGTGTATCCACGCACGGAAGAATGCGCGTGCAGAAATCGGAATAAGGTAGTGCAAGAAGCAGCACTCCCGCGGGTGGCACGATTTTCACCCGGAAAGCGCTGTCCTTGCACATGACGTTGATGTGTCCCTGGTAATCTCTCATCAGAGAAATTGCTTCGACAGGAACATCGGTACTCGCAATGATTTTTTCATTGATATCGGCCAGCATCACTTTCGCTTTCTTCAGCGAATTCTCGAACGTGAGCAGGATGAGGCTGGTGTCATTCACAAATTCATAATCC
This sequence comes from Bacteroidia bacterium, assembly GCA_035496135.1. Taxonomy (GTDB): domain Bacteria; phylum Bacteroidota; class Bacteroidia; order Palsa-965; family Palsa-965. The sequence continues at coordinate 163 of DATJEX010000095.1, read as the reverse complement.
TCGATGAAGAAATGCCAGTTGCCGATCACCGTGTCGGGGCCGGAACGAATGGTGAACGTGTCGAGCTGGAATGCTTTTGCTTCGAGTTGCACATCCAGATGAAGCGTATCGCCGTTCGCCTGTTTAAGAAGCTGAGGAGAAATTGTTTTTGTCAAAGGTTCAA
>DATJEX010000094.1:0-11003 GCA_035496135.1 Bacteroidia bacterium | reverse complement strand
TGTTCCGAACCACATATTCCCGAACGGATCGCAGGTCGCTGAACGGAAGATGTCGCTTTTTAATCCGGTTGAGGATGAATAATTATGCACCACACTCGCCCCGGCACTGTCATACTGCATCAGGAAAATTCCGCCGGCTTGCGAACAGGCCCAGATATTCCCGCTGAGATCGGAAGTGAGACAATTGATACGCTGACTGATCAATCCCTGTTTGTTCGCAACACGCAGAAAAGAATTCGTCGCCGGATCGTAAATGGAAATTCCCCACCCGGCAGTTCCCATCCAGACGCGATTCAACGAATCAATGATGATCGTGTTCACAAAATTTCCCGCAAGTCCATCGGAATGTGTGAAGTGACGGAAAGATCCATTGGACAATTCATATGCGCCATCGCCAACCGTTCCGAACCACATGTTACCACTCGTGTCTTCCGCGATCGCACGCACTTTGGCACTCGTGAATCCTGCGCCTTCGTAATAATTCGTGTAATACGTTCCGTCATATTCCGTGACACCACCTCGCGAAGTGCCGAACCAGGTCCTTCCTTTTTTATCGCAATGCACGGCGTAGACCCATGTTCCCATATCGCCGCTTTTTTCGTTGAAGTGAATGAAGCGCTCTCCATCGAGCACACAAGCACCGCCACCCGAAGTGCCGAACCACATATTTCCCCATGAATCTTCGAGCATCGCATAAACGACGTTGCTGCACAATCCTTCGGTTTCTGAAAATTGTTTCACTTCATTCAATGAAATTCTTGTAACACCTGTAGCCGTTCCCACCCAGATCCTTCCGGAGTGATCCAGCGTCATGCATTGCACCGAATTATTCGACAGGCCATTTTCAACCGTGAATCTTTTCACACCGGAATCACCGTATGAGATCAATCCGTTTCCATACGTGGCGAACCAGAGTTTATCCTGTTGATCTTTGATGATCGCACGATAACCGATCACCGGAAAATTTTCCGCCTTGCCGAAAGTTTTGGCGATTCCATTCCGGATCCTTGCTGCGCCCTGTTCCGTTCCTGCCCACACATCACCGTTGTCATTCTGCAACACACAGTACACACGATTCGATGGAAGCCCGTGCTGGTAATAATAGTGCGCCTGCACTTTGCGGTCTTTGATCACAACCAATCCACTGTCGTTGGTCGCGATGTATAAAGTGCTGTCCTTTCCGAAACAGAAATCATAAACTCTTCCTTCATCACCGGGAAAAATAAGTTTGTTGAATTTTTCTCCATCGTAGCGCACCGCGCCTTCATCCGTTCCGATGTAAATGTTCCCTTTGCCATCGCACTTGATACATTGTATGAAAGCATTCGGCAATCCGTCATCTTCAGTGAATGTGTGGAACTGTTGTCCATCAAAGCAACTGAGTCCGCCTCCCTGTGTGCCCAGCCACAGGTATCCGCGCTCGTCCTCCGCCATCGCGTACACCTGCGATTGCGCGAGCCCGTCGGCCACGGAATAATTCCTGAAATTGTATTGCTGCGCCCCGACGATAGAGCAGGTGAGGAAGAAAAGGGAGAAAAGGCAGCGCTTCATTGGGAGTCAGGCACCAATTTAGGCATAAAAAAAGTTAAGAATTTCATGAACTTTTTGCCGGGAAGGGTGTACTGCAGCTTAGAATGGTAAATTGTAAGGATTCAGCTATGAAACGAGGGTTAAAAACACTTATTGCGCTCCTGCTCCTGTTGGCCGGAGATATTTCGGCGCAGGACATCCAGTCGGTCAATTACTCGACTACTGACATGAACATCGTTCCATTCAATATGGCAAGCGATGCGACGAATATTTTCTCGTTCACCAACCAGATGAATTATTACGCGACCACGTATTCCAATTATCTCTCGGAAAATAAAACGGACGCGGCCGTGTGGCTGAAATATTACAAGGCACTCCGCTATTCCTACGAAGCGAATGACCTGATGAGCAAAGGCCACACGGATCTTGATTCCATAAGTGTGCAGATGAAACAGAATGTTCCCGGAACGTTCGAGCAGAATTTTGTCAGTTATTGGAACAGCGATCATGATCAGCAATTCTATCCGGAACTTTTGAAAGCTTACGGGCAGAAGAATTCAGATCCGGAATTGCTCCGCCAGATGATCGGTGCGCAGATGATCCGTGGCGATCTGAAATCTGCAGCGAAATATTGTGCGGAATGGAAAGCTACAGGCGATATGCCTCAAAGCATTATTGATTACGCTTACGATGTTTTGCAATCGTGCGCTGAAAATTCGGTGCTCATCACCAATGGGGATTACGATTCGTATCCGCTTGTTTACTGGCAGGAGAAAATGAAAGTGCGGATGGATGTGAAGATCCTCGATCTGCATCTGCTGGAACGTGCAGATAATCGCGCGGCAATTTTCAAACATTTTTCACTTGCCCTTCCGGGAAATGACAGCACTACTGTTTTCAATCCCGATTATTTCCGGCGAGTCGCGACGGTGAATAACGGAACAAAATTCTATCTCGCTTCTACGTTGCCTAATTCTTTTCTGACCTCGTTGTCCGGCGATCTCTATCTCTGCGGATTGGCTTCGCGCTATGGAACCGATGAAGTGAATAACCTGGAATTCCTGCAGAATAATGTCGGAACGAAAATGAATTTCACGATCATCACGTCGACGTACGACGGCTCGAAAAATAATTTTGACCTCAATAATTCAAGATCGCTTTCACTGAATTATGTTTTGCCGCTCGCTATGGCTGCAGAGCGCTACGAAGCGGAAGGAAATAAGAAGAGAGCAGGAGAACTTCGCGACATGGCGCGTGCCATCGGAACAAGTACAGGAAAATCGAATGAAGTAGAACAGGTACTCTCGTCGCATTCATGAATCTTTTCCGGCCGACATATGAAACGGAGAAGGATGAGCAGCTCATGAAAAGAGTTGCGCATGGCGACGGCAAAGCGTTCGGCGTGCTGTATGACCGCTATTCGTCCGCGCTGTTCAGGTATTTTCACCGTATGCTCTGGCAGAATAAAGAGAAAGCGGAAGATTTTGTGCAGGATCTTTTCATGAAGATCATTCACAAACCGGAATCATTCGACCGGGAACGCAAATTCATCACGTGGCTGTACAGCGTGGCGCACAACATGTGCAAGAATGAATACCGTAGCCAGGAAGTCCGCAAGCCAGTGCGTGAAGAGAAAGCGGTGTATGCGCTCGCCGGAGAACATGGAGATAGTTTCGGAACGCGTGTCGACCGGAAAATGTTCATGAAAAAACTCGCGACCGAACTGGATCTGCTCGATGAATCACAACGCACGACCTTTTTGCTGCGTTACGAAGAGAATTTTTCCATCAAGGAAATTGCAGATGTGCTGGAATGTTCGGAGGGAACCGTGAAATCGAGATTGTTTTACACATTGAAAAAATTATCGGGCAGGCTCGAAGAGTTCGCGCCCGATTCGAAAGGAGTGAAATTGTCATGAAAGAACATATGAAATATCAGCCGGAAGACATTGAAGCATTGCTTGCGGAAAAATCGTACCGTGAGCTGTATGCCGAAGAGAAGAAATTCGTGCTGGAGCATCTCGCTTCACAGGAAGAATATGAGCGCATGCGTGAAACGCTGCTTTCCATCCGCGGCGGAGTTGGCGGAGATAAAGAAGATCTTCATCCGGGCGAACATGTGCGTGAAAGGCTCATGAAGGAATTCGAAGAGAAGAAACGCAGGGGTGCGATCATCTGGTGGAATGGATTACTGATCGGCATGCGTGATACGCTGCGTTTCGATCTTCCTATCGTGCGTTATGGTGTTGCGGTGGTCGCGATCGTCATCGGTTCTTTCATCTGGCTCTCACGTTCGGGAAATGACAAAGGAAATGAAATGCTGATCGCGGGTAAATCAGATTCCGTGAATGTGCCGCAGCAAATTGTTCCGCAACCGGTCATTGTAAAGAATGATTCCGTGGAGCCGAACACCGTTCCGGCGAAGTCAATCACGAATGAAAATATTCAGCCGAAAAAGATCATTGCAAAGAAAAAGCAGGGCAACGCGAATGACGCGAATGTTCTGAATCCTTCGGCCGATACTTCTTCGCGTCAGATTCTCGCGACGAATAATTCTGCCGATACACGCCATGACACCGATCTCGCACCGAAGATCATGCTGAGCAATTCCCAGGATGTGAATACTGCGAACACATTTACAATGAACGCCACTTCGGCTGTCACCACCAATGTCACTTCTGTGACTTGCTTTTCCAGTACGAACGGAAGCGCAACCGTTACTTCCAACGGCGGCACCACTTACGATTATTCGTGGAATATGAATGGTGCGACGAATGATGGTACGCCGGCTGTCAGATCAAGGAATCTCGGGCAGGATGTGAATGCGCTGAAGTTGTTTTACGAATTGAAATAAAATAAGGACTGTTGCTTCGTCTTCAGCACAATCAGCGGGAAATATTTCAATAGGAAACTCAATAAAGCCTTCTGAGATCCGTGTCGAAAAAAACCTTCCAGTATTTTTCTTTGTCCATGTCGGACCAATGGATCATTCCATAACGGTATTGCAGCGCCTGGAATTGACAGAAGAGTGAAAGCAGGATCAACAGTGCGACAACGGAGATGCGCACGATTTTCTTTTTTATTCCGTTCAGCAGGAAATAAAGAAGCAAAGCGAACACTGGCAGAAATTCGACGATCACACGTGTTCCGAAACTTCCGCCGTAATACCACATCCACCACGAAGAAAGAACGTAGATCAGAAGGAACAGAAAAAGGAAAGTAGTGATGGCGCGGAACCTGTTCACTTTCCACATCGGGATCAAACCGAACAATGCAATGAGCGTGACCGGCAAATACAGGAACAATCCTTTGCGGTAGCTGAACAGGAAATCAAAAATGTGCGGCTGATCGAAATGAAAGCGTTCCTGTAAATAAGAATTGACGAAAAAAGATCCGCACTGCATCCGGTAAATGATGAACTGGATGGAAACAGGAATGAGGAAAAGCAGAATTCCGCCGACGAATTGCACAGGATCTTTCAGTGCGTTCAGTTTTTTCCGGAAGAGCGGAATGAATCCTTTCGCTTCAACAAAAAGCCAGAACACGATGATCGCGTTCACCGGGCGAATGGCGATGATGATGCCGAGTGTCGCTGCCAGAATAAGAAAAGATCTGCGGTCGGCGTTGTCGATCCATCTTTTTCCATAAACGAGAAAAATGCTGATCATCGCGAAAGAATAGAGATGTGACATTGCCGGTTCTACCGTCGCGTAATACATCAGGTTCGTTCCGAAAAAAATGACAGCGAGAATGAAAGCCGAACGCTCTTCGGATGCACCGTGCATGCGGAGGAATATTTTCAGGTGTTTCAATCCGAGCCACAGGTAAAAAAGCGCGCCGAGCAGGAAGCACAGCACTAAATATCTCGAGTAACCATCATAAGGCTGATCGGAAAATTTTGTGGCGATCATTCCCATGATGAAGAACGGAGATTGAAGGACAGCTTCCCCGCAGAAATATTTGTCAATATGTTTTCCATTGGCAAAACTCCGGTAATCGTATTTCGTTCCGCCTTCGTAATATTTATTCTCGATCGTGTCGAAGAACTGAAAATTGAGATCGTGGTAAATGAAAACCGCCGGCAGGTATCCGTAATAACCTTTTCCGTCGGAAATGATCACATTCCTGAACGTACTTCTTCCGCCATGCAGGTTGGCCATCAGCCACACGCTGAAAAGCATCAGGATGAAAATGCAGTTACGCGAAAGGAATTTCAGGATCTTTTTCACAAGTGCCATGGCCATTGCGAAACTACAAAATAAAAAACGGCGCTTTGGAGGAGCGCCGTGTGTAGTGTATCGGTTTGCGTGGTGTCGTGGTGTTTTCACCCGACACTGGCATGAGCGTTGGCTCAAACTGATACGCTACATTGATCTTGTCAATTCGCTGCAAGATATTTCGCCACGCCTTCGTGTGTGTCTTTCAGCGCGATCTTTCCTTTCACCCAGTTAGCCGGGCAGACTTCACCGTTCTCTTCGTTGAACTGGAGTGCGTCGACCATCCGCAACGCTTCATCCACATTACGTCCGAGCGGGAGATCGTTGATGAGTTGATGACGAACGATCCCGTTCTTGTCGATCAGGAAAAGTCCGCGGTAGGCGATGAGTTCTGAGTTGGCAGAGAGCATTCCGTTCTCATCCATATCGAATTCTCCGTTGAGCACGCCATAGTTGTGTGAAATTGTTTTGTTTGTGTCCGCCACGATCGGGTAAGACACACCTTTTATTCCGCCGGCAGCTTTCGGCATCTGGAGCCAGCCCCAGTGCGATTGTTCCGTATCGGTGGAGCAAGCGACCACCGCGCAATTCCTCGCTTCAAAATCTTTGAGTTTCTCCTGGAAGGCGTGGAGTTCCGTCGGACAAACGAAAGTGAAATCCTTCGGGTAAAAGAAGAAGATGACATATTTTTTGCCAATGTATTGCTGCAATGAGAAATCATTGGTGATGGTGGTTCCGTTCACCACCGCTTTTGCTGAAAAAGCCGGAGCTTTCTTTCCTACAAGTACGTTCATTTTGAAATTGATTTTATTTTGCCGACAAAAATATCATCCAGGTGAATCCGTGATATGAGTTCAGTCATCATTAGCGCTGATTTTGCTATAAATTAAACTGATAATTTTTTTCTTCGCGGGAGAAGAACGCTTTCTATATTTGCTGTCCGCTAAAATCATTAACTAAAATTCCACTACCATGAGCATCAAAACAGGTCAGCCAGCGCCGGATTTCAAACTCCCGAATACCGACAAACAATTCGTCACACTCAGCCAATACAAGGGAAAGAATGTACTCGTGCTTTTCTTCCCGCTCGCGTTCACAGGAACCTGCACGAAGGAACTCTGCGGAGTCCGTGATGATATCGCGCGTTACCAGAAAGCGAACGCCGAAGTACTCGCGATCTCTGTCGACACGCCGCACACGCTCGTTCGTTACAAGGAAGAACAGAACCTGAATTTCCAGGTGCTTTCTGATTTCAATAAAGAAGCGATGAAAGCCTACGACACGATGTATGAATCATTCACCGCTGTCGGACTGAAAGGCGTAGCGAAACGCAGCGCATTCGTCATTGACAAGAACGGTATCGTTCAATACGCAGAAGTGCTGGAAGACGCAGGACAGATCCCGAACTTCGAGAAGATCAACGCGACGCTTGCATCATTGAATTAAGGGGAAAGATTACAGATCGTACGGAGAATACAGATCAGGATTCAGACAGATTTACAGAGTGATCTTTGTAAATCTGTTTTTATTTGTAATCAGTATTCTCTGTTTTGATCCGTAATCTTTCCCTCAGTGAGAAGCCTGTTGATTGTCGTAATCAATTCCCTGTTTAATGAGTGCTTTTCTAACTGAATAACCAAAGAAAGCGAGATACAGGAATCCGATGAGCGGAACAATATAAGCGGTGTGAATATTCAATCCATGATCGGAAAGATATCCCTGGAAGGAAGAAATAAGTGCGCCGCCGATGATCATCATGATAAGAAGGCTCGAAGCCTGTGAAGTGTATTTGCCAAGCCCGGCAATGGAAAGACTGAAAATACAAGGCCACATCACCGAACAGAAAAGTCCGCCGCTCACGAAGAAGTAAGCGCTCCATTCGTTCTGCAATAACAACCCGATCGTCATCATCACCGCGGCGAGCAAACCGAAAAGGATCATGGTTCTTGCTGGTTTTTCCTGCGCCATGAAAAATCCGACGATGATCAGCGCGATGAACGGAATGTATTTCAACAGTTCGATCATCGGACTTCCCTGCAGGTAATTCACACCGAGGATCACTCCATAGGCGATGATCGGAACAACGATGGTCATGATCATTCTCATCTGCTTCCGGAGATTGAACACCGTCAGCGCACCAACCCATCTGCCGATCATCAGGCTTCCCCAATAGAGTGAAATGAAATGAACCGTCGTTCCCGCTTCACGATTGAACATGCGCCGCATGAATTCCGGGAGATTGCTTTGAATCGTGACTTCTGTTCCGACATAAATGAAGATCGCGAGCATTCCCAGCCAGACCTGGGGATAACGGAATGCGCCGAGGTCGCCCGAGATCGTTTCGCTGTTTTTTACCGGTGGAAGTTTGGACATTCCGAGAATGAATGCGAAGATGAGAAAGGCGGATGCAAGGATGATGCTCGGGAGAACAACGTTGTCCACTCCGTAGAATTTCACTTCCAGCGTTTGTCCTTTCATTGAAGCCAGGAGTTTTGCGTGATCCATGTCTGTTTTCAGAATAGGAAGCCTTGCGTCGGGATAAGCAGCTTTCAGATCGGCAATGTCTTTCACCGATGCAGAATCCGCATCATTGGCAATGATGATCCCTCCGCGTCCGCTGCTGATCATGGAACCATAAACTGCTTTGTAGAAATTCGGTTTCTTGTTCTCAAAAAGAAGGTAATAATCCTTATCGCGCAGATTCACTCCTCCGTCGGTGGTCACTTCAGCAATTCTCACTTCCGATCTTCCGCTTGACCGTTCTACGCTCAATGGAAATTCTGTTTTGTTTCCACCGGACATGAGATAGGAAGAATTGCCGGAAATGCTTCCATAGATCGCTACGCCGAGCAGCAATGGCCCGATCGTCGTTCCGAATGAATTGATCCCGCCCGCGAGACTGACACGATGCGCACCGGTTGCGGGATCACCGATCGCGATCACGTACGGATTGGCAACGATCTGCTGAAGGGCAAATCCGAGTCCGATGATGAACAACCCGGAAAGCATGAGGCCATAAGAATGTTGAGTGGCAGCAGGAATGAACACCAATGCCCCGATCGCAGAAACGATGAGCCCGGTGATAAGGCCTTTTTTATAGCCAACCTTATTGAGCGGGTCGCCCGAGAAAAACGAGATGCTGAAATAGATGAGTGAACCAACACCGTAAGCGAGATAGAACGCGAGTTCCACCCACTGGCTCTGGAATTGTGTCAATTCGAAATTCTTTTTGAAAAGGCCAATGAGAATGGCATTGGAAGCAGCGACAAATCCCCAGAAGAAAAAGATGGAGATGAGTGTAATGAGCGATCTGTTTTTCAATGTGGAGAGGATTTCGGGTAAAAATAACAACTATCCCTTCCGTCAAATGGGGGGCAGACCATTCTTTCCGGTCAGAAGCGTCAATTTGGAAGATAAACCGTGATTTTGTGAAGATTAAGTGAAAAACCGGTTTTGAAAACTGGTGGTTTTTTAGTTACTTGCGACCACTTTTTAAACACCCGAAACGCTTTAAATCAATGAAATTGAAATTCTTTTTCCCGGTGTTGTTGAGCGCCAGTGTGGTCATCACATTCCCAGCCTGTTCAAATGGCGGAAAAGATGACAACACCACTGATACAACAAAAAATGAAACACTGAATGTGACTGGCGTGACTGTGAAAGGCCAGAGTTTCATGGTTCCATCTCCTTTGCAGATCGCGAATATCATTCACAACAGCGGTGCGAATTACAATAAGGATATGCTCAATCCGTCCGGAAATCTTTCGAAGTATTCCGATGCGATGAAGCGTTCACTCAACCTTGGTGTATACGGTGCCGATCTCGGTTACATCACCATGTATGAGAATACGGCCGATGCGACGGAATATTACAAAGACGTCATGCAGCTCGGCGAACAACTGAAGATCACCGGAAGTTTCGACCAGAACCTGATGAAACGTTTCAGCGATAACCTCGGCAAAAAAGATTCTATCCTTCAGCTCGTTGGTGAAGCCTATCGCCGCAGTGACCAGTTCCTTCGCGAAAGCGACCAGGAAAATGTCGCAGCGATGATCCTCGCCGGTGGATGGATCGAAGGAATTTACTTCGCGCTGAACGTTTATAAAGACAAACCTGTTGATGAGATCTCTGTCCGCATCGGTGAACAGAAAGGTACTGCCGCAGGAATTGTGAAAGTTCTCCAGGAGTTGCAGACGAATGAAAATCCACGCCCGGAACTGAATGACCTTATCAAACTTTTCCAGGATCTCGCCGCTGAATATTCCAAGATCGAGATCAAATACACTTTTGCTGAACCTACCAACGACGAAGCTGCTCACCTCACCACGATCAATGGTAAAACAGAAGTGAAGATCTCCCCGGAAGAGATGACCGCATTGAATGCGAAAGTGAATGCCATCCGTGATTACATCACCAAATAACCGAATTCTCCTATGAAAAAGTTTTTTCTCTTTCTCCTGGTCACAGCAGGTGTTGCATTCGCGGAACAGGCTTCTGCTCAATGTGATTCCACATCACATCTTTGTGCCAAGCATATCATTCCACCATTCGTTTCCGACGGACAAACCTATCGCGCACTCGTACTTTCGGGACAGAACGCCGAATTCAAAACGACTTTCTTCCAGGGTTCAACTTATCGTATCGCTGCAGGAAGCGGTTTGACAGAAGGCAATCTTATCTTCTCCATTTATTCCGAAGATCCGAATACAGGCGAGCGCCAGCTCATCTTCACCAACAGTCAGCATGACTACGCTCCTTATTGGGATTTCAAGGTGAATGCAACGGTTGAAGTGGTGATCGAAGCTTCCCTGAATCCTTCTTCAGGTAAAGATTCCGGTTGCGCAGTGATGCTCATCGGATTCAAGCAGTAAGATATTCAGAAACTCGTTAAGAATTGGGTGCTCAAAGGCACCCTTTTTTATTCGCATATTCTTAAAATCTGTAATTGGAATTTTCGCGCGATTAGTAATTCGTTGCCCTGTTTAGAATCAATATTTTGCTATTTTTACCAGCTAACGTTTTCCCCGTTATATGAGTGAAAGGATACTCAAAGCACTTATGCAGCTTTTCGCCATCATCGCCAAGGTCGATGGTGTTACTTCTGCAAGTCGCGGCATCGTAGAATCCTTCCTCAAACAACAGCTCAGCCTCGAGCTTGTTGATCAGTATCTCACGCTGTTTGATGAATTCCTCGAAGCGCATCACCAGGTCGCGAAACGGAAAGACGGTTCTGCAAAACGCACTTCACTCAACTCGG
>DATJEX010000093.1:0-3160 GCA_035496135.1 Bacteroidia bacterium | reverse complement strand
GCACGCAACTCCGTGATGATCATAAGCGGGCTTGAGAATTTTATCTACCTCCTGCTGGCCGTGATCCTTCTGTTGCGCCTGCTGCAGAGTCCGAGACGTTTCTTCTCGCTGCTGTTCACACAACCATTCCTGTTATTTCTTCTTTCCTATTCACTTATCTTTTCAGTCCTTGTCGGACTTTCCACCTCAAATTTCGGTGCGTTAGTACGATTCAAGATCCCGTTCCTCGCTTCCTTCGTGGCCTTCCTTGTTTTGATGCAGTATTTTCTCAAGAAAGAGAACAGGAATTATCTCAACGCGCTTTTGATGAAAAGTAAAAGGCAGGATTAATTTTTCTCTTCAAGATGCAGCTGCCATTTCCATGCGCTGTTCACCATGTCTGCCAGAGAATGAACGGGTTTCCATCCGAGTTCTTTCAAAGCTTTCGATGAATCGGAATAAATGGCCACCACATCGCCTGCGCGCCGCTCACCAAATCTGTAATTGGGCCTGACACCGGTTTCCTTTTCGAAAGTCTGCAAGGCTTCGTATACTGTTACGCCTTCACCACTTCCGAGATTCATCACGTCATAACCGGGTTTGTCATTTTCGCTCATGATCTTCTTCAGCGCAAGAACATGCGCACGCGCGATATCACTCACATGGATATAATCACGAATGCATGTACCGTCGCGTGTAGGATAATCTTTTCCGAAGACCACGATCTCCTTCATTTTTCCTGCCGCGGTTTGCGTGATGACGGGAAAAAGATTATTCGGGCGGTTTCGGGGTAATTCACCGATCAAACCGGAAAGATGCGCACCAACGGGGTTGAAATAACGGAGCGCGATCGCGTGAAAACCAGGATGCTTCTCTGTGAATTCCCGAAGCATATTTTCCCCTTTCAATTTTGTATCGGCATACGGACTTTCCGGTTTTGCGAGCGGAGAATTCTCGTTCACCGGTAGTTGATCGATATTGCCATATACAGAACAGGAGGAAGAGAAGATGAAGTGATGTACACCGAAGTCAGCACAGCACCGCAGCAGGTTTTCGAGCGAATCAATGTTGTTGTGGTAATAGAGTTCCGGTTTTTCCACCGACTCGGGAACGGATTTGAGCGCGGCGAAATGAATGACGCCGGCAATATTTTTTTCCTCACTGAAAATTCTCCTGAGCTTCTGCTCATCACACAGATCACATTCGTGGAATTTCACTTCGCGGCCGGTGATCTTTTTGATGCGATCGTAAGTTGCAGCGTCCGAATTGGAATAATTGTCGATCGATACTACTTCAAAAGAATCATCGCCGAGTAATTCAATGATCGTATGCGAACCGATGTACCCGGCTCCACCGGTGAGAAGTATTTTATTTTTTTTCGTTCCCATAGATTTTTCTGTAGATGCGCTCCGCCGTGCTGAAATTACGATTCTCTTCGGCAATATGCCTGATCCTGTTCACGAGTTGTACAGGATCGCTTTTCAGCAATTCATCCGTTTTGATGACCGCATTCCTGAATTCAGCATCGGTCATCGCGCGTAATACATAACCCGCGTTATTTTCATTTACTATTTTGTCATCGATCGAAACTCCTTCGCAGATCAATAAAGGCAATCCCATCGCCCAGTATTCACCGTTCTTGATCGGAGAGCACGCCCTTCTCGAAGGAGTAGGAATGATCGGACATAATGAAACATCAGCAGTGCCGAGGTAAGCCGGAATCTCCGCATGCTTCACGAATTTATGAACGATCAGATGTCCGGGTAATCCAGCCGCAGCCGCATAAGACATGATCACATCATGTGATTCGGGGCTGAGCAATAAAATGCGCAGATCATCTTTCCATGAATCGTAGAATGCTTTGAATAACCGGAATGTTTCTTCTTTATAATAGAGCCCGCCGAACTTACCGGCATATACAAGCACTTTTTTCCCGGCGAATCCAAGTTCATTCATCAGTGCCGGGTCTTTTCTTTTGGAGATTGAAAAAAGCCCGGGATCTACACAAGCAGGTTTTACGTATTCAATTGTGCGGTGAACTCCAAGTTGTTTTTCGATGTAGTCCTGCATGGCAGGTGAATTGGCAATGATCACATCCGCATGTTTCGCTGTTTTTTTCTCCCAATGGTGGAGAAGCAAATAGGAAGGGCTCTTCTTTTTCCACGTTCCGGTTTCCACCATCGGATCGGCATGCGGTTCAAAACTGTCGGCGATGAGTGGCAAACCGGTTCTTTTTTTCAATACGTAACCGATACCACCGGGAATGGAACACCATGTGTGCAGGTGCGTGATCTTTCTCTCCCCAATGAAATTTTCGATCCACTTGAGTTTTTTTCTCCATTTGAAAATTCCCGGAAGATTCAGCGGAGTATACTCCAGGGAAATGGTGAACAAACGTTCATCCAGTTTTCTTACTGTTCCCTCTACACAGTTTTTCTCGAGCGTGATCAGGAAAATATTCAGACCACTTCCGCCAGCCTCCTGCATGATCCTCAGATAAGGAAGCGTGTAGGTCTGGATCAGCGCATCGTCAAAGGGCCACCATGTGATGACGAGAATATTTTTCATTTCAGTTTTCGCAGCAGTTTCATGAAGTTGGGAGGGTAAAGAAGAACACTTCGGATCATGAACAGCATTCCTCTCCGTTTATTTTTGCCGTTCACCCACCAGCTGCCTGCAAGGATAAGGTAAAGATTGGAAAAACACTTTCGCCGGAACGATCCAGAATGAAAAAGCTGGAGTTTCCTCGCTTTTTGATAAACACCGATGTGGTCTTTTTCCATTACAGCGATGTTCCTGCTCATACTGCCGGGCAATAAACGATAATGGGCGAGCACCTTGCGGATGAAAACTGACCTGTAACGTGAAGCAAGCTGCAGGCAGAAATCCTGGTCGGCAGCAGTGGAGAATTGTCCGTCGAATCGCAGGCCGTCGTCTATTACTTTTCTTCGGAAGACAAGATTGCTGCACGGGCCGGGGATCGTTTCTCCATTCCACAAAAGGATCCTGTCGAGGACATGATCTCCCTTCCCGTTGGTAGGCTCACCGATCGGTTGGGAATGTTCGTCAATGTGCTGGAGGTTGCTGAAAGTCCACGCAGCGTCCGGATCATTTTTCAGTGCGTTGATCTTCGTTTCAAGATTGCCAGGCAGAAATGTATCGTCGGCGTCAAGTAAAGCGA
>DATJEX010000092.1:0-18400 GCA_035496135.1 Bacteroidia bacterium | reverse complement strand
ATGTATTCTTCTTCGTAGGTAATGACCCAAACGTAAGTGTCGATCTGCGCTACCGATGGATTGTCATCGACATGCCCGTTCCATCCTTTGTTGATATCATCCGATTCGAAAATGAGATTTCCCCAGCGATCGAAGATCATCATATGAAAATTCTCCGCGTATTCGGAATACGCCATGAACACATCATTCTTTCCGTCTCCATTCGGCGTGAAAGAATTCGGAACGTACATCGTGGTATAAGGAACGATCACTACATCACTGTAAACTGTGTCGACACAACCGAATTGATTCGTCACAATTTCCGTGACGTGATACACCCCGGTATCCGGATACTGATGGATCGGATCGCCACAACCCACCATCATCACCTGGTGACCATCTCCGAAATCCCAATAGCAGGTATCTCCGCCTGTGCCGACATCATCGAACGCGACATTCGATTCAAGCAAAGTGGCCGGTTGTGTTGTGAGAATATTGAAATCGGCAACTGGTGAAGGATAAGCTTCCACATAATTGTTGATCGTGCTCGTATTCACGCAGCCGTTCACATCATTCACCGTAACAGTCACAGGATAAATCCCGGGAATATTGTAACAATAAGATGGATTGCATTGTGTGGAAGTATTTCCATCACCGAAATCCCACGCGCAGGTTGAACTGGATGGAGTAGAAGTTTCCGTAAAATTCACGCAATGCGGTGCGCATCCACTCAGCACATCACCACTGAAGGTGATCGTCGGGAGCGGATTGACAACAACAGTGAACATCGCTGTGTCAGCAGGAGTGTTGCAAACATCGGTCACCATCACTGAATAAGTTGTGGTAACAGTTGGCGTGACGGTTAATGATGGATTTGAAGTATTGTTATTCATCCACAACCAGGAATAGGGTGGAGCACCTCCTGTTGCCGAAGCAGTGAGCGCAGATGATTGTCCGATACAGATCGGAGTTGTTCCGGTGATCGACGCGGTGATCGGTAGTAGTGGCGGTTCCGTAATGTTGAAGGTGAAACTCGAATTGCATCCGTAATTATCCGTCACATCAACAATGTAAGTTCCCGCTGTGAGTGAAGCTGCCGATCCGGTGGTACTGACATTCGGATTCCATACATACGTGTAAGGCGCGCTTCCGCCAACAGGTGTTACGATCGCGGAACCATTGTTACCGCCGTGACAAGTCACATTCACCTGCGCGTTCGTGAGTCCGAGTGCGCCAACTCCATTCACGATGACCGTGTCTGTTGTGGTACATCCGAGACTGTCCGTTACTGTACAGATGTATTGGCCGGGAGGAAGCCCTGTTGCTGTTTGAGTCGCCTGCACAGGATTTGTATTCCAGGAATACGTGAAAGATCCGGATCCTCCGTTCGGAGTTGCGGTTGCTGTTCCGTTGCTTGCTGAACACGAACTCGGAGTTTGTGTCATCGCTAAGGTGAATGGATTCGCACAACAGGTTTGACAGTTGGATTGAAAATACAATCCCATCACGCAGAAGTTGTAGCAATCACCGCTTGAATTATTTCCGAATGTGGAAGAAAATTGTCCCGGCGTCACTGTTGTCGGTACGTCCACGTAATTCCACCAGTCTTCCGTTGTTGTGATCGGGAAAACGCCATTGAGTGTCATTTGTGAACCAAGTCCCTGCAGATCGGCGATGCACATGAACGCACGTGCGTTCGACACGCTCATCGGGCAAGCGGAAAATCCGGTCATCGTTTGAGTTGTTGTTCCTCCATTGATCACCACGCAACCATCCCAGATGTTGAGATCACCCTGGAAAGTCGCTGTTGGATCACTCCAGATCACCATCATCGTCGCACCATCCACATCATTCGGATTTCCCGTTGGAAAACCGCTGATGGTGTAATTTCCATTTCCCATCACAAGCGGAGTGACATCGGCGCGATAAGAATATGTTCCGGTGTAGCCCCAGCATTTATCCTGGTCCTGGCCGATCATTGTCATCGAATAAGTAGCAGAGATCGCGAATGGATTGGTGACATCAATATTGATCGGAATTCCATTTCCGGAAGCGTCGCACCAAACATAAGCCTGTTGAATAACTGCGGTTGGAGGAATTCCCGCGATCGCGAATGTTGCGGGCTGTGTAACGCCAACAGGGGAAAATCGCTGTCCGATCTTTTGTGTTGCAGTCGTGTAATTGAGACCACAAAGTGAATTCTGGTAAATAGGTCCGAGTGTTGCACTTCCATCCTGCGGAGTTTGCGGTCCGATCGAGTGCTGTACACTGTTTCCTACGGGGTTATGACCATTCGATGGTGTTGATCCCTGTTGTGCGAAAACCGCATAGGAATACAAAGACACACTGAATGCCAGAAGTAAGAATTTTTTCATGTTTGTTTGCCTGCTTCAAAGTTAGCAGAATATTCAAATTTCGGCAAAGGTCACAAAAATTAGTCGATAAAAAAACATGATTCGTCGATTAAAATCCAAGCTTCGTCAACATGTTTTTGCTTTCCGTCATGTATCGCCCTATGACTGAGACAGATAGTCCGCTTCTATTGTAACGCAAGGCGGACAATTCATCCATCAGCTTCAGCACTTCATCAATGGTCGGCTGGTCGACTTTTTTCGTTCCTAAACGATAACGGATATGTGACGGAGAAGCTTCATCATCGCCCAATTCTCCTTTGAGGCAGCAAGCCGTGCGGATACAATTGTACAATTCTGCAATGCATCTTCCCGTATTTCCATAGGCATAAAATTCCTCGGCACGCCTGAAATTATCCCATGGCGTTGGGCCACTCGGGATATTCAGTTCTTCCGCCAGTTCTTTTTGTTTTGCTTCTTCTGCAAGACGCTGCTGTTTCTTCTTTCGTTCACGATAAAGAATGAACAGCGTGATGAGTACCAGGACGGGTAGAGCGATCAGGAGAATTTTGATCCAGAGGGCGACGTGATGTTCTTCCGTTAAGAATTGTTTCGGAAGATTATTCCTGACCACGGCTGTGTCGGGCAATGCGGGCAATACATGGATCGGAATTGAATCGGTGGTGAGTGTCCGGTATCTTTTTTTCTCGGTGTCGTAAAAAGCGAATTGCTGCGGTGGAATGATATAATCTCCTTCTTTCGACGCGACAAAAGTGAAGTTGAAAGATTTCGTTCCGCCGGCATAATCACTATTGATGTCGTCGGTCTTGTCGGTCGTCGCAGGATAAGCTGTGAATCCATCGGGCAGATTCAGCGCGGGCCACTGCAGCAGGCTGAAATTTCCGATACCGCTCAAAGTGAAATTGAATTTCGCCGGATCATTCGCATGAACTACAGAATCCATCATGGAAGACCGCATGGAGAAAACACCGACATCGCCATTGAAGATCGATGGTTTATTATCCGTTGGCAATGGCAACACTTCAATGGTGACCGGCTTACTCTGCAGATCGACAGAAGTGAGAATGGCATTCATATTATCCACGAACGGATCGCCAGTCGGATATTTATTTTCCTGCACGTCGCAGGTGAAGGTGTATGCGGGCAATGTCAGCTTGCCGAGTTTGTTCGGAAAAACAAATTCGCGGTAAACTGTTTTGCCATACCATTTATTCCCGTGCAGCATGATGACTGTATCAGGATAATCGTGATCCATCGGGTAAGGCCCGCTCACCTCGAAAAATCCGTTCATCGCATTCGTAACGGGCTGCGTGCTTCCTTCGATGTCGAGATCGGCGCGTTCATACACGCGAATGGAAAGTGTGACTTCCTGCCCGATGTATGGTTTTTTGATATTCGGTTCGCAGGTCATGAATACGCCGCCGTTATTATCAATGGATCCCCCGGTCGTATTAAAAGTCACTTCAAGTTTATTGGAGAAAATACGTTTGCTTCCCGCCTGGATCCACGCCGGTCCCACCGAAAAAGTTCCTGTACGCATCGGTTGCAGCGTGAATGTCTGATCAAGCGAAACATTATTGCCGTTGGTGCTCGAGTAGGAATAATTGGTGGTATTTCCCACGACGATGTATCCGTCGGAATACGGCAACTCGGCGTAGGAATTGAAATCAGGAATGGTTCCCGTGAGCGAAATGGTGACCGTTCCATCCATACTGATGGTATCGGCACTTGCGGTGATGGTGATCTGTGAGCGTACGAAATGAGGTATCAGCAGCAGTGAAAAGAAAACTACTGCAGCCACAAACCGATATGTGAAACCCGTTCTCACCAGTCCTTGTTGAGCGATCTGCGTCCGCCGTTATTCGCTTTATTATTCTTGTTGATGTTATTCCGCGTGTTGCGTTCTTCGTCCTTCATCGCATCGAGCATTCGCTGCGCATCCTGCTGACTCATTTTATTCGGATCCTGCTGTTGCTGCTGATCATTCTGTCCCTGCTGCTGATTCTGATCGTTATTCTGTTGCTGCTGCTGCTTGTCTTTATTGTTATCATTCTGCTGCTGCTGTTGTTGTTGCTGATCCTGCTTGTTCTTGGTGGAATCATTCTTGTTTCCCGAATTCGATGGCGGAGGCGGCTGTTGCGCCCGCAGCATCTGTTGCGCGTACGCAAGATTGTATCGCGTGTCATCATCTTTCGGATTGAGTTGCAGCGCCTGTTTGTAAGCGTTGATACTTTCCTGGTATTGTTTCTGTTTGAACATCGCGTTGCCGAGATTGTGCCATGCTTTCGACAAGGAATCGGCATTCGATCCGGAAAGGGCATTCGCATAAGCCGAAGCGGCCTGGTCGTATTTGCCGTCCTTGTACAATGCGTTTCCCAGATTGTAATTCGCTGCGTTCTTCAAACTGTCTTTGGTTGTCGCGAGCGTGTATTGCTGTTCCGCCGATTTGTAATCTTTTTTCTGGTAAAAGGAATTTCCGTTCCGTGTGAAGAAATACGGATCCTTTGCAGCGGACGTGTCGGTTTGCGCAAACGCGAATTGCTGCAGCACGACGAATGAGAGGAAGAATATTTTTTTCATGATCAGAATCTTTGTTCTTCGTTACGATGACCTTCTTTGATGAATAACTCGACGAGCAAAAGGATCGCCGCGGCGAGAATGAACCATTGGTATAACGGTGTATAAGAGGAAATATGCCAGGTTTCTTTTGTGGTTTTGGAAAGTCCCTGCAGCGAATTGTAAACGGTCGCAAGTCCCATGTCGCCCGGCGTGGCTTTCACATACATGCCTTTTCCTTCGGAAGCGATGTTCTGCAATAATGTTTCATCCAGTTTTGTCACAACATCATTTCCCGATTCATCTTTTTTATTTCCGAGGCTCTGGCCATTCGCGTCGAACATCGGGATCTTCGTTCCCGTCGTGGAACCAATGCCGATACAACTCACGATGATCCCTTTTTCCACCGCGTGATCAACTGCCGGAAGCGGATCTGCCTCGTGATTTTCACCGTCCGAAATAACGATGATGGCTTTGCCGCGATCCTTATCATCACTCGAAAAAGAATTCACCGCCTGGTCGATCGCAGGACCGATATCTGTTCCCTGCATCGAGATCATGTCGGGTGAGATGGAATTCACCAACATCTCAGCAGCAGGAAGATCACTCGTGAGCGGAAGATTGGTGAAGGATTGTCCGGCGAAAACAACAATACCCAAACGATCATCTCCCATTTTCGGGATCATGTCGAGTATGGCAAGTTTCGCGCGCTCGATCCTGTTCGGCGAAAGATCCTGCGCGAGCATACTGTTCGAAACATCGATCACCATCATGATATCGATGCCGGTGTTCTTCACTTTTTCTTTTTTTCCTGCCGACTGCGGACCGGAAACAGAAAGAAAAAGAATGAAGAGTGCGGAAAAAATGAGCATGAAATGCCACTGGCGGAGTTTGGGCGAATCACCCATGAACAGTTTGTCGCGGAATCCCGATTCGGTATAAAGCTTCAATCGCTCTTCCCGTTTACGCTGCTTGCTTCTCCACAGGAGGAATCCCGGCACGAGGAGTGCGAGCAGAAAAAGAAGCCATGGATTTTCAGCGCTCATGTGAGTGAATCGAATAAGGTGTAACGTAAAATGAATTCAAGTCCGAGCAGAATGACCGCCACCACCACGAATGGAAAATATTCTTCCTGCCGCTGTTCCGTATCTTTTTTATCGAACGCGCTTTTCTCCATCGTGTTGATCTCATCGTAGATCGACTCGAGGCTCTTCGTGTCACTTGCGCGGAAATATTTTCCGCCGGTGATCTTCGCGATGTTCATCAGTGTCGCTTCATCAATATCCACGTCCTGGTATTGCTGCACGTAACTTCCGTCGGGATTCATGGAAACAGGTGCGAGTGCCTGTCCGTCGGTAGCGCCGAGACCGATCGTGTACACTTTGATGTTGTAGGTATGTGCGAGACGCGCTGCATCTTCAGGACTGATGAAACCAGCGTTGTTCTCTCCATCGGTGAGCAGAATCACCACTTTGCTTTTCGCGGTACTCGCCTGCAATCGTTCAACTGCTTTCGCCAATCCCATCCCGATCGCCGTTCCCATTTCGAGATCGTTGTCATTGATATTCGTCACGAGATTCTTGAGCGCTTCATGATCGGAAGTGAGCGGGCACATCGTGAACGTTTCACCACTGAAGA
Source organism: Bacteroidia bacterium (assembly GCA_035496135.1). GTDB lineage: Bacteria > Bacteroidota > Bacteroidia > Palsa-965 > Palsa-965. Next base: position 11,855 of record DATJEX010000092.1, on the reverse strand, counting down.
TCACCACACCAATGCGGTCGTCGGGCCTTGCATCAATGAAACGCTGCGCCTGTGATTTCGCCGCTTCGAGACGTGTCGGGAAAAAATCAGAAGCTTCCATACTCGGGGAAACGTCAATGGTGAGCATGATGTCAATTCCTTCTCCTTTTGTTTTTGTGTATTGCATCGCCGATTGCGGACGTGCGAACGCCATGATGAGTACGACGAGGCACAACAAGCGGATGATGTAAAGTACGGGACGCCATTTCACACGCTTCGGCGCTTTTGAGGCCGACAGAAAACGGAATGAGGAAATGCGCAGGACAGGGCGTCCTTTTCCTGCCGTGAGGAAAATGACAACTGCAAGCACAGGGATCGCGAGCAGCAACCACAGGGCCCACTTGTCAGCGAAAATTATACTTTCCCACCAGTCGATCATCCGTTGAATATTTGTTGATAGGTTGGTTGTACAGGAGGAATGGTCATGTTGACATAATTGAATGCAAGCTGAAGGTTTTTTTCACAATCATCCATCGAAGGTTTTCCCTTGGCGAATTTCACCATGTCGGCGTCAATGAGAATGCGCTCGATGTAAACGATGGATTGATCACTCGCACGCAATGCGCGCAATCCGCGTATGATCTCGCGCGTGGTCATTTCACGTGCAGGAATTTTGTAGCGATCAACGATCCATCCGCGAAGAATTTCCGTCAATGAAATGTAATACGGTTTCAGATCGCCGCTCATCCATGGTTTCTCCATTCCGAGCTTGGAAAGTTCTGCCAGTACTTTCTCGTGCGGAGAAACATAGCGTACCGGCGCAACCACAACAGGTTCTTCTTTCCTGTTGCGCAGCAACGCGAGAATGATGATCACCACTGCGATCACGAAGAGCGCGATGAGAAGGATCCACAACCACATTCTCGAATGCGGTTCTTCTGGTGGAGGAGGAACCGTGTAAATGTCTTTGATGTCCTTGATGTCCTGCGTCGTGTCTACTGGAATGGTGGAAACGTACACCATCAGTGAGTCGGTGTAAACGGTGTCTTTATCTACGATAAAACGAAACGCAGGAATGTGATAGAAGCCGGAATCGAAAGAAGTGACCGTGATCTTCTGCGCTTTTTCATAGAGTACAGAAGCGCGATTCACGAGCGTGGTGGAGATCGTGTCTTTTTTTACGACGGTGAAATTGTGAACGAGCGTATCGGAAATGGAAGGCCAGGTGACCTTCGCGTGTTTGGTCCCTTCGTTGTAATGCAGTTTGAGTTGCAGCGTGATCTGTTCGCCGATGCGGAACTGGTTCTGCGAGAATTTCGCCGAAGCATCCGGTTTGGTCTGCGCAGAAAGTCCGCTCATCACCAGGAGTGATGCGATGAAAAGAATATTTTTCAGCGCGGTTCTCATTTTCTTCGCTTTTCTCTTTTGCGGAATAAAGTGGAAAGTGTCTTGATGTATTTGTCGCCGGTGGCAATGTGCGCCGAATCAATTCCGGTGCGTTTGAACATTTCTTCGAGGCCGAGACGGTGTGCGCGTGCTTCTCTCGCATAATTCAGCCGCACATTCGGATCGGAAGTATTCACCCAGATCGTTCCGCCGGTTTCATTGTCGAACATCTGCACCAACCCAATATCCGGAAGTTCGAGTTCGCGCCGGTCGTACACGTGCAGACCGATCACATCGTGCCTGCGGTTGGCGATGCGCAATGAATCTTCGAATTCGCCCGATAGAAAATCGGAAATGACAAAAACGATGCAGCGGTTCTTGATGGCGTTGGAAATATATTCGAGCGCGCTCGAAATGCTGGTGCCTTTGCCCGTCGGTTTGTGTTCAAGTGATTCCTGGATGATGCGCAGGATATGCGCTCTTCCTTTTTTCGGCGGAATGAATTTTTCGACGATGTCGCTGAAGAAAAGAATTCCCGCTTTGTCGTTGTTCATGATGGCGGAAAAAGAAAGCACCGCGCTGATCTCCGTCACGAGTTCCTGTTTCAATTGCGCGTGTGTTCCGAAATCGCCCGAGCGGCTTACGTCCACGAGGACCATCACCGTCAATTCTCTTTCTTCCTCGAATTTTTTCACGTACGGATGATTGAATCGTGCCGTCACATTCCAGTCGATGGTCCGCACTTCATCGCCCGGCTGATATTCGCGCACTTCGGAAAAAGCCATGCCGCGTCCTTTGAAGGCGGAGTGATAATCGCCCGAAAAGACCTGGCTGGAAAGACCTCTCGTTTTGAGTTCGATCTTCCTGACTTTTTTGAGAAGTTCAACTTTATCCATCGGGCAATTAGGGGAGGATTACGGATTTTCTACGGACCTGCCTGCCGGTAGGCAGGGAATACAGATTACGGATCGAGACAGATTTACAGATCTTACTGCCTTCTGCTTTCCGCCTACTGCTTACTGGTTATGGGACCTGTACAACATTGAGTACTTCACGAATGATGCTTTCCGAAGTGATGTTCTCTGCTTCCGCTTCGTACGTGAGTCCCACGCGGTGGCGCATGACGTCGTACGCTACTGCGCGGATGTCATCCGGGATCACGAATCCGCGGTGCTGCAGGAACGCGTATGCCTTGGATGCCTGCGCGAGTGCGATGGACGCGCGTGGCGATCCGCCGAAAGAGATCATCGGTGCGAGTTTCTGCAGTTTGTAATCCGCCGGATTACGCGTCGCGAAAACGAGATCGACAATGTAGCGCTCGATCTTTTCATCGAGGTAAATGGAATTCACGACCTGGCGTGCGCGGATGATATCGTCGGGAGAGATGATCGGTTTCACTTCCGGTTTATTTTCCACGAGCTGTGTGCGGATGATGCGTTGTTCTTCTTCTTTCGTCGGATATTTCACCACGACTTTCAGCATGAAACGATCGACCTGCGCTTCGGGAAGCGGATATGTTCCTTCCTGTTCGATCGGGTTCATCGTGGCGAGCACGAGGAACGGCGAAGGAAGTTTGAACGACTGTTCACCAATGGTAACCTGGCGTTCCTGCATTGCTTCGAGCAATGCGCTCTGCACTTTCGCGGGAGCACGGTTGATCTCATCAGCGAGAACAAAGTTGGCGAAGATCGGCCCTTTGCGGACGGTGAACGCTTCCTGTTTCTGCGAGTAGATCATCGTTCCGATGAGATCGGCAGGAAGAAGATCGGGCGTGAACTGAATACGGCTGAAATCTGCTTTGATGGTGGAGGCGAGTGATTTCACCGCGAGTGTTTTCGCGAGACCGGGAACACCTTCGAGGAGAATGTGCCCGTTGGAAAGTAACGCGATGAGAAGCCGTTCGATCATCGTGCGTTGTCCGACGATGACCTGGTCGAGTTCGAGATTTATTTTTTCGGCGAAGGCGCTTTCGGCGCGGATCTTTTCGTTGATGGCTTGTAAATCCTGCATAAAAAATTGGTGGTGTTTTGGGGTCTTCGGCAAGCTCAGACCAGGTGTGATTCAAAGGTAAATGTATGCGGTGCTAAGATAAGTGACATGCTGTGAAATATTGTTAACCAAAATAAGTTGTCTGTTATCAGTTTTCAGTTGGCAGTTGTCGGTTATCAGTTGTCGGTTTTGGGTTTTCATTTGTGGATTTTCGGGTGATGAGCTCCAGCGGAGCGCTATCTCGGTATTTCGGGGGGCGGACGTTTTTTTATTTCAAACCCCAGCGGGGTGACATTTCCGGATTATCAGGTTCATTGGAAGTCACAGGTGAAAATAAATGCAGTGCAGTGATTTCGCATAGCCCCCATGCAGTAGCAGCCATGAAGCGAGAGCAAGCTCTGCTTCATGACAGCACTGCAGGGGGAACCCAGGTCTTTTGATGTGAAGGTGGCGCGCTCCAAATAATTATTCCCCAATAGAAAATATCAATTACCTGTAGTTACATGTACCCTGTGAAACGTTAACTTTGTAGTTCAATTTTTCTCCGCTACGTGTCGACGAAATTCCATCGGTATTTTATTCAGCTTTCCTATAACGGAACAGGGTTCTGCGGCTGGCAATTCCAGCCCGGTGTGCCCACGATCCAGGAAACGCTGCAGGAGAAAATGAGCATGCTGCTGCGGGAGAAAATAGATGTGGTGGGATGCGGCAGAACGGATACGGGAGTTCATGCGAAAAAATATATCGCACATTTCGATTGTACACATTCCGATCTCGCGGGAAAAGAAGAAACCATTTTCCGGTTGAATAAAATTCTTCCGGTGGGAATCGCCGTGCAGGAAATTTTCCTGATGCAGGATAACGCGCATGCGAGATTCGCAGCTACTTCGAGAAGTTATGAATACCATATTTCCAGAGTGAAAAATGTTTTTTCGCAGGACACCGCGTGGGTGACGAGTGAAAAACTGGACATTGATAAAATGAATACCGGCGCGAAAATTCTTCTGAGCTATTGGGATTTTGCCGCGTTTGCACGAGTGGGAAGTGATAACAAAACGACGAACTGTACGCTCACGCAATGCGAATGGCGAACGGAAGGTGATGAGCTTGTTTTTTACATTTCGGCGAATCGTTTCCTGCGCAACATGGTGCGCGCGATCGTGGGTACGCTCGTGGACATGGGAAGAGGAAAAATCTCGGAAGAAGAATTGCACCGCATCGCGAAGAGCGGTGACCGTTCGGAAGCAAGTATGTCGGTGGTGGCGAATGGGCTTTTTCTGACTGATGTGATTTATCCATCCGACATTTATAGCCACAGAGGCGCCCCGTCGACAAGCTCGGGGCAGGCTCCGACACAGAATTTGCACGGAGAAATTAAAACTGTATGAGCGGCGTATCAGGAAAAGCGATCGATTGGAAATTACTCGGGCGGATACTTCGGTACACGCGTCCGTACAAATCGCTTTTTTATCTCGCGATCTCATTGACGTTCACGCTTTCTTTCCTCGCGGTGGTACGGCCGATGATCATCCGTCATGTTGTGAATGATTTTGTTCATCCTGCCAGTGGCGTTGCTGATCAAACGCATTTGCTGAATGAAGTCACGAAGTGGTGCCTCATCATTTTCGGATTCCTTTTGCTGGAATCGATCATGCAATTCATCAATGGCTATAGCACGAGTCTGCTGGGACAGCGCATCGTGAAAGACATCCGCGTGCAGCTTCATGCGCGTGTGATCAAATTCAGATCTGGATATTTTGACAATACGCCGATCGGGATGCTCGTGACGAGAGTTGTTTCCGATATCGAAGCGATCAATGATGTTTTTTCACAGGGATTCATTGTGATCGCGGGCGATCTGCTCACGATCGTCGTTTATCTCGCGGCGATGCTTTACGTGAACTGGGCAGTGACGCTGGTCGTTCTTTCCACTGTTCCGATCATGTTTCTCGCGACGTGGTGGTTCAAGAACGCGGTGAAAGCTTCGTTCATTGAAGTGCGGAATGCCGTTGCTGCGCTCAATACATTCGTGCAGGAACACATCACAGGAATGCGCATCGTGCAGGTGTTCAACCGCGAGAAAACAGAAATGAATCGTTTTGAAAAGATCAATCGCAAACATCGGGATGCGAATGTTCGCTCTGTGCTTTACTATTCTATTTTCTTCCCGATCGTCGAGATCCTCGTTTCCATTTCACTCGGACTGCTCGTGTGGTACGCCGGAAAAGAAATTTTCGATCTTCATGCGCAACCCGGCGACGTGACGCTGTTCGTGTTGCTCATCAACCAATTCTTCCGCCCGATCCGCATGCTCGCTGATCGTATCAACACACTTCAGATGGGAATGGTTTCTTCGGAACGCGTTTTCAAAGTGATGGACACCGAGGATTTCATCAATACGGAAGGAAAAGAAAAACTCGAGCGTATCCGCGGACAACTTTCCTTTAAAGATCTGTGGTTTGCTTACAAAGGAGAAGATTATGTGCTTAAAGGAATTTCTTTTGAAGTCAAAGCAGGGCAAATGGTGGCGCTCGTTGGAGCGACCGGTTCCGGGAAAACGTCGGTGATCAATTTGCTGAATCGTTTTTATGAATACAACAAAGGAGAAATAATTCTCGATGGAAAAAATATCCGCGAGTACGATCTGAAAATGCTTCGCTCGAACATCGGCGTGGTGCTGCAGGATGTTTTTCTTTTCTCCGACACGATCTACAATAATATCACGCTGCACAACCCGGACATTTCGAGAGAGAAAGTGATCGCTGCGGCGAAAGCGATCGGCGCGCATGATTTCATCGCGTCATTGCCCGGCGGATACGATTATGATGTGAAAGAGCGCGGCGGAATGCTGTCGGTCGGCCAGCGCCAACTCATCGCGTTCATCCGTGCGTACGTGTATGATCCATCGGTGCTCGTGCTCGACGAAGCGACATCTTCTATTGATACCGAATCGGAGATCCTCATCCAGAAAGCGACGGATGTATTGACGAGCGGCCGGACTTCCATTGTGATCGCGCACCGTTTGGCAACGATCCGTAAAGCGGACAAGATCCTTGTGCTGGATCACGGAAAGATCATTGAGACGGGAACGCACGAGGAATTGCTCAGGCAGAATGGACAGTACCGCCGGTTGTTCGAACTTCAATTCAAGGAAGAAGAATCGATCGTATAGCCGCAATACTGACGGGAATAATGAGATTTCCTGATCCACATCATCGGTATTCGCCCTGAATAACGGACATTTGTTCAATAAATCCATCCATGAAACACGATAACGAAGAAGAGCATGATCATCCCGAGCTTTCGGATCTCATTTCGAAAGTGAACGATCATGTGGATACGCGGATGCAGTACCTGCGCCTGATCGTATCGGAAAAAATTGCGATCGCCGCTTCCAGGTTGTATTCATCGACGATTCTCCTGGTGGCTGTTATTTTCTTCTTTTTATTCATCAGTATCACGGCAGCGCTCTGTATCGGGAAACATTACGGTGATAACGTCGTCGGTTTCGGTGCGGTATCGGGATTCTATTTCATCTGTTTGATCATTTACATGCTTCTCCGCAAACCTGTTTTTGAAAAGAAGATGCAGGATAATATCGTACGATCCATGTTCGAAGAAAGAAAGGAGGAAGAAGATGAAGACTGATAAACCGATCACCAGCATGAATCGTCTCCGCAGGGAAAAACGCAAACTCGAACTCCGGATAGAGGAACAGAAACAATCCATTCTCGTGGAAGCGATCGAATACAAGAATTCACTCTGGCCATTCCGCCTTTTCGGAAAATGGAAAAAGACAACGGATGCGTTCGCAGATAATAAATTCGTGGCATTCGGTGCTCAACTGGCCTGGGCTGCACTCAATGCGATGAAGGATCGTAAACACGGGAAGGATGAAGAGAAAGGAACAAAGAAGAAGGATGATGGAGGAAAGACGAATGAGGAAGAAAGCGGAGGTAAGAATAATGTGGTGAGTTTCCTCAAGGATATGGCAAAGAATTTCCTCGAACAGTACAGTAAAGAGAAACAACAGGAGTAAATTGGGGGAGGATTACGGATTTTCTACGGACAATACAGATTACGGAAGGAGACAGATTTACGGAGTTCATCCACAAAAACTGTGTGGTACGGTGGGCATTATTAACTATTAGCTATTAACCATTAGCTATTATCTTTTTCTCCAGTCACTTGAGTTGGTGATGAGCATTGTGAAGAAGATGCCGATTCCCAGCATCGCCATCGGGAATCCCATGGGCGTTATGCTGATCACGAGGAAACCTCCGATCACCAGGATTCCGCCAATGATGAATCCGTTTCTGCGGATCTTCCACGAACGTTTTTCATTTTCATCCTGCAGTGCATCATCCAGTTTATTCAGGTCAACACCTTTCGATCGGAAATCCATTTTGATGGACTGCATGGATTCGCCCGCTTTTTTTCTCGCTTCCACTTCTTCGCGGATCTCGTCAACGGTCATCGGAATGATCTCGACCGGTTCGGGAGTTTTGAATTTCACATTCCGGTTCTTCAGCACAAGTTCAGCAGCAGCAACAGCTTCGGGTTGAAAATCGTCCCGTTTGTTCTCCACAATGTCAATGAGTTTCGCGTTTGGATGCGAGTTCATTGTTTCGTAGAAAGGATTATCGAACATTTCAGTTAATGGCTAATAGCTAATAGTTAATAGTTAATGGATAATAGTGCTAAGTCAGCATGCGAACTATTAGCCATTAGCTATTAACCATTAGCTGTTTTGGTAATTCAATATTTTCCATTGCATTGATCAATCGAAGATCGAGTCTTGTTCTTCCGCTTTCCATGATGCTGAACATCGGCAGGAATTTTTTTCCATAGAGGAATTCTTCGGCGCGGTAGGAAGTTCTCGCATAAACGGTTTGGGAGAATGTATCATCAAATGCTTTCAGGAGAATGATGAGTTCCGCTTTCATCGCGAGGATATCATCGAGTGTTGCGCCAACGAACGGGCTTGTCTCATCGATCGGGTGAACGAGCGTCCAGGAAGTAGGGAAGATGTTCACTTTGTTGCGCTCGAGGGTGAGGCGCGAGAATTGACGATTGGGATTTCCTTTTTCGAACCACGCGAGCGTCACTTCAATTTCCACTTCGATCAATTGATTCTTTCTCATGTTCGCCATGCGGAACATCAGCCCGGTCATTCCTTTGTACGGCGCGATGATGGCGTTCTCACTCCAGAGTAATTTCGCCTGTGGCCGGGAGAATTTTCCGTAGAGCAAACCAGTGGCCAGTGCAAAACTCAAAAGGCCGATCATCGACTCGATCGCCGCGACCGCACTCGCGAGAGCGCCTACCGGTGCAACGCGCCCGTACCCGAGTGTGGTGAGCGTTTGTGACGAAAAGAAAAATGCTTCTGTGAATTTGTGAAGATTGTCCATTTCTTTCGGGACCTGGGTAAAGTGATCCATTCCGATAAGAAAATAAATTACCGCGAAAAAAGAATTGGCGATCAGGTAACCAACAAGTACAATGAAAATGAATTTCTTCCACGACATCGTGATGAGATTGTGATAGATCTCATACGATTTGAATTTTGGTTCGCCCACGCGCTCGAGATTGAACGAGCCGTCCTTCTTCATGCTGCGGTCGGCACCCTTGGTTCCGAAACCGAGATCGTCGTTGGTTTTGTTCACGCTCTTCATGAAGCAAAACTAAGGAAGATTGGTGAAGCGGGAATATTGATTCTCTCTATGAGTCAGTTGTGAATATTCAGGCACTTCAGTACCGGGATATCAGGTTATCTCTTTATACATAGCGGGCGAGGCGTCCTTAATTGAAATAGTTCAAGGTCGCCTCGCACGCTGATGTAATGAAATGGTTGCGTTCGTTACCCCGAACTGAAGTTCGGGGTTATTTATTTTAACAGTTAAGGCAATTGAGACTTGAAGTAGCGGCTTATTAAATTAGTAAGCACCACCCCAAGCCTGCGCAGCAGAGCTTGTAATTGGTCTGCCGAATGCACCATCCCATCTTGGGAAAATCACGTTTTCAATTGCAGCATCAATTGCATCCTGCTTTTGAACTTTCGCGTGTGCGATGTTATATTGATGTGTGGTGATCATTGCCTCGATGTCTGTTCTGAAATCCTGTGCGGCGGTCGTACTGAAAGATGTTTCAAGATTTTCTTTCAACTGAGCCTCAGAAATTTCATCTGTGCTTATGTCGACGGAACCAGGTTTCACATTATCTCTTCGCGCGTAAAACCATTTTTTATCTTTTTGTCCAACGAGCACTAGCGAATACCGGAAAAGTTCATTGAGTTTTTCGGAATACACACTTCCTGATTTATTCACTTTCATAAAACTTTTCAAACTGTCCGGTAAGAGATACACCATAAGCTGTTCGTATTTAGTTTCATCCGTTACGTTGATCTTTAGTTCCTCATATTTGATCACGGCTCTCTTCCCGGTTACAGGATTTGTATAATCAAGCGTAGTTCTGTTCACAGTTGATTCCAAAACATACATATCAATATTCTTCCATCCTGTGGCCTGGATATTGAATGAATAATATGAACTTGCCTTGATAAAGTAATGCTTGCAGCCCAGTTGACGGCATGCTTCAGTCAGATTGATCTCGAATTCTTTTTGCAGATTCGAATTGTTCCTGGCAGAATCAGAGGTAAATAGTTTACGATCTGAAATTTTTTTCAGGCTATCTGCTCTGTCAAATTCGGCGTGGTGAGCATTGTAAGTTTTTAGTGCAGCATCTGAATAGGCTTTTTTCTTCAGTTCGAAATATGCTTCCAGCTTTTTCACATGAGGCTGATCAATTGCGACTCCTCCATCATGACGGAGGTAGAATTTTTCAAATTCCGGATCTTCCGGGCCCTCGCCATAATGCCCGTTAGTCATAACGAGGCTGTCAATGTAATAGAGTGGCTTATCAAGATTCTGGATGTAAAAATCGAGCTCTTTTCCATTACCATGAGAAAACATCAGTTGTAATCGCTCCTCGAACTCATGCGTAGCGATGATCGTATTTTGGAAACTATCGTTCCAGATGGCTTTAATTCTTGCCGGGTTAATTTCTGCATCATAACCTCCAAAATCGTTAATGAATTGGGCGCATAACGTATCGCCGATTGGATAGGTATAAGTAATACCATAAGCTTGCCTCCCCGCATAACTATAATAAATACTATCCGTAACCTTCTTATTATTCGCATCAAATCCCAGCTCCGCAACTTTCGCAAGAAATCCTTTCGGATAAAAATCAAGCGTCGTAATATCCACCGGGATCAATTGCTTCTCCATTTTTTTCGGATTCACCCAATTGATACTGCCGTCAGGCTTGCGTTCTCCGTCGAAGAGCATCATGCCGGGTTTGATCTCATTCGTCGGGACATTCGCATAGACAGGATGAGCCGGATCGATCTTCAAAGCGGTTTCTCCGTTACGCGCGTCGATACAGAACATGCCGCCGGTTTGCAGGAGATTGGAATCACTCATGGTGGAAAGCCCGCCTTTGATAATGTCGAGCGGATCCACCGCTTCACGGATGTTGAGCGTCACAGGATCTTTTGCATTCAGGAAAGCGTGCGCCGGAATCGCGAAAACAATTCCGCTTTGCGTTTCGATCACCGTGTCTTTGTCCGGGTTGATCGTGAACAATTGCGTCGGAAGATTTTTATCTGCATCCGCCCATTGCGTTCCGCCGGTTTCATTAACGGCTGGAAGATCGTAAGTCACAGGATAATCAGATGAAGAATTTGTGGAGGAAGACTTTGTTCCGAAGTAAACCGCTGTTCCGATCGCAACAACAGCCACGGTAGCAACTCCCCATTTGTAAATTTTATTGGAGAGTGATTTCGCACGGAATGTTTTCGAAATATCTTTTTTCAATCCCGCACGTTCAATTCCCGCGCGCATTTCGCGCTGCACCTGTACCTGCCGCGCGAGATCTGGATTGCTTTTCATCTCGCTTTCGAACGAAGTCTTTTCGTCTCCGCTCATTTGTCCGTCGAGGTAACGGTCGATCTTATCAATAATGTTTTCCATGACTTAAGTTTTTTGTCCACCCGACAGTCACCTCGACTACGCTCGGTGAAGCAAATGGTGTTGAATGTTTTTCTCCGTGAGACTCCGTGAGACTCCGTGTCGCCGTGCCTCCGTGGTTAGCTTTTGGAATAAATTTCTTTTGCTTTCTCCAGGCAACGGTATTTTTGATTCTTTGCGATTTTTTCGTTGGAGAAACCAAGTTTACCGGCAATACTTTTCAGATCCAGTTTCCTGTGATAGAAAAGCTGAAGCAATTCGCGGCACTTTTCTCCTAACTGCATAAATGCTGATTCTGCTTTTTTGAATTTCGATTCTTCCTCGATCGCTTCCGAGAATAACTTTTCATCTTCGGCAGTAATATCAATGCTGAGCGGAGTCGAAGCATCTTTTTTGCGTTTTCGCAATTCATTCATCCACTGAAAACGGCAGATGGAAAAAAGAAAAGTGGCGATGCTGCTCGTGAGTTTG
>DATJEX010000091.1:0-12887 GCA_035496135.1 Bacteroidia bacterium | reverse complement strand
CTCCACCAGGTCTTCTACAATCTTGTTTCGAACGCGGTGAAATATTCTTCCGGTAAAGAAAAACCGAAGATCAGGATCACCGGAAAGGAAAACGGAAGCGAGGTTATTTACAGTGTATCGGATAACGGCGCAGGTTTCGATATGAAATATGCCGGAAAATTATTCGGTGTGTTCCAGCGCTTGCATTCCGAAGAGGAATTCGAAGGAACCGGCGTTGGTCTCGCCATCGTTCAGCGGATCGTTCTCAAACATCACGGGCGCGTATGGGGCGAAGGAAAAGTGAATGAAGGGGCGGTGTTTCATGTAGCATTGCCCGCAGTAAGTAAAACAAAAAATAAAAAATAAAATTTATGAACGCCCTGAAAAATGTTGAGATCCTCCTGGTGGAAGATAATCCGAACGACGCGGAAATGACGATCCGTGCCCTGCGTAAATATAATCTTGCCAACAAGCTTCATCATGTGAAGGATGGTGCCGAAGCGCTTGATTTCATTTTCAGGAATGGAGAATATAAAACCGATGCGCTCTACACAGCGCCGAAACTCATCATTCTCGATCTGAAACTTCCGAAAGTGGATGGACTCGAAGTGCTGCGCGCGATCAAAGCCGATGCGAAGACAAGGACCATTCCCGTGGTGATCATGACCTCATCGCGCGAGGAAAAAGATGTGATCGATGGATACGCACTTGGTGTGAACAGTTACGTAGTGAAGCCGGTTGGATTCGAGAGTTTCATGCAAGCTGTTGCCGAGTTGGGATTGTACTGGATGCTGCTGAACGAAGATCCGCGCAAACCATAAACGTATTTTCACGCCATTCAAAAAAAAGCCGCCAGTCAGTCTGAATGAATCAGAGTGGGCTGTCGGCTATCCGGGTGGCACCGGGGTAAATACACCTCTTTATCTTATCCATTTCCACTCACACCCAGGCACTCCCAGCCGGGCAGAGTAAGAAAACCTATTTGAACAACCGGACGTGAATCCGGTTTTTACAAATGAAGCAAGGATTCAGATACTGGTGAATCATGTTTAAAAATACTGGTCGTATATATCGGAATGATATGAATTCGATGCCTTGCTTTATTTCTTCGATACTTTGCAGGGGTCAAAATTCTTCTTCTTTCAGCTCAATGGGCCTTCGTGAATAAGCGCGCGGATGATCTGTTCCACTTTACTTAATGCGGTCCTGTCTTTCAGAAGATACGTGTACACACCCTGGTGCAATGTTTCGAGCGCGATATTGATATTGTGCTGTCCTGAAAGAATGACGATCGGGATCTCCGGGTGGACCATTCTTACTTTGCGGATCACATCGAGTCCCGACATCGCTTCCGGATCTTTCGGATTAAGATAATAATCGAGAATGATCACTTTCGGTTCGAGGTTGAGATGATGGATCGCTTCTTCTCCCGAACTGTAGCAATAGATCTTGTAATTGTGATGCGCATCATCCTTCATCAGGCGGAATCCGAGCGCTGCCAGGTACGATTCATCATCGTCGACAATGAAAACCGGGTACTTCCTCGGCGGAAGCAGTTTCATGGAATGATCTGTTTGTGGTTGCGTTTGCATGACGTTCCGTTTTTATGGTTCAATCGAGCCAGTCGCCCGGCTTTACCGTTTTATCTTCAGAAGCGATGTGCATTTTTTTCTTCGATCTATTCGTAAGCAACAGCAACGCAGCGATAGTTCCGGTGACCGCGAACAGAATTTTCATTGGTAAAGTGAACCATCCGTATCCACCGAGATAAGCGATCAGGAAAATGAATCCGGCGAACGTGCACAGCGCGATCAATCGTTTGCTGTTACGCACCTCTTCGCGCCGGTGACGCACATTGAACAGCATGGCCCTGACTTCATCCATGAGTTTGTTCATCGCGAGATCATCTTTCAGGATATAAGCAGACGCACCACCCTTGATGGCCGCGGTGGCGATATCAACATTCTCCTGTCCCGAAACAAACAGAACTTCTTTGGCCGGATCCACCGATTTCACTTCAGAAAGTATGTCCAATCCGTTCATCGCACGGTGATCTTCCCGGTCATCCAGTTTGTAATCAAGAATGATGATCTCGGGATCCAGCTGGTGATAGTGCCTGAAACATTCTTCACCACTGCTGAATGCGAACACACGGTTACCAGGAATTTTTTTCAGGTAATATTCCACGGCATGGCGGAACATCGGATCATCTTCTACTACGGCAATACGAATGTCATCCGTATTTTTAACCGCTACTGAGTCCTCTCCGGGACTTCTGACCGCCGTTTTCATGGTCATGGTTTTTTGTTCAACGGTAAGTTAGTTCCGAAAATTCTGAACACGGACGGAATTTCGTTGAACACTATGATGTCAACAGGTAAACAGCACGATCGGCAATGTGAGCGGAAATGAACAAATGGTTAAAAAGGGGGGCTTTTCCGGACCAATATTATTTATTTGTTACAGGTACAATTAATTACCTGTTTTAATAACCTTTTTTCAGAAAGGCAGTATAATATCATAAGCTTTCAGCTTGTTCTTATTGAGAATACCTTTTTATCTTTCGGTAGAAATGATCTCATAAAAAAAAGCATACCTACTTCGCTTGCTTATTCCATTCGGGTGGCACCGGGTTAAGAAAGGAGGAAACGTATGAATCCATTTTTCAGTTATCAGCATCTTTACCCGGCGTATTCACGTGTCGGGTTGCGTGAAGCGGGATGAATTCTCTGACCCGACCCAGGTTAAGTATCTCTATATCCCCCGCCAATGAGAAAATTATTTTCATTCAAATGGTTTCGCAATGTTTCCATCGCCAAGAAACTTTACTTCACGGTGGGGATCATGGCGCTGCTCATTGCGCTGGAACTTTTCACACTCTGGTTCGCGATCAGCACGCTCTCGTCCGTGCGCGCTTACGTTGGCGGTGAAGGGTTATGGTCAAAAGCGCAGAAAGATGCGATCTATCATCTCGAACGATACGGCCATACGCGTGATGAGAATGATTACAACGATTTTCTCAAATTCATGGAGGTTCCGATCGGGGACCATAAAGCGCGGCTGGAATTGTCCAAAGCGAATCCGGATTATAATATTGCGCGGCAGGGATTCATCGAGGGCAGAAATGATCCGCAGGATGTGGATGGGATGATCAATCTCTTCCGGAGATTTCATGGTATTTCCTACATCAGCAAAGCGATAGTGATCTGGACACAAGCGGACAGTATCAGTGAGTATCTTCTTCCATTGGGGGAACGATTGCATAAAGAGATCACTTCGCCATTACCATCCGACTCCTTCATTGATGCAACACTACAGGCGATCACCCCGGTCAACTACAGGCTCACGGTGCTCGAGGACGATTTTTCATTCACGCTCGGCGAAGGATCGCGCTGGCTCGAGAATCTGATTCTCAAATTGCTTTTCGGGATCGCACTCACCGTGGAGATCTCCGGCCTGTTACTCACGATCTCCGTCAGTAAAGGAATTCAGAAAGGATTGACGGAAGTGCTTAGTGCATCAGAAAAGATCAGCAAAGGCGATCTTACCGTACGCGCAAAAAAATTCTCACAGGATGAGATCGGGATCCTCGCTGATTCTTTCAACAAGATGACGGAAGAATTGATCCGGAATACACAGGAGAAAAAAGAATCCCGGAAATTATTGAAGGAAAGTGAGGAGTCTTTCCGATTGCTCATCGAGAACGTGCGCGATTACGCCATCTTCATGATGAATCCATCGGGATACATCATCAGCTGGAATGAAGGAGCAGAAAGGATCACGGGGTACAGCTACAACGAAACGATCGGCAAACACATTTCCATTTTCTACACGCCTGAACAACTCGAACGGAATGAGCCGGAATTCAATCTGAACAATACCAGGTCGAAAGGCACCTACCAGTGCGAAGGATGGAGAATAAGAAAAGACGGAACACTTTTCCTTGCCGACATCGTGTATACTTCTCTTTATGATGATGATGACAAACTGAGTGGTTACGCGAAGATCATCCGCGATGTGACGGAACGAAAACGTTTCGAGAATAATCTTTTCCAGAGCCGGACGCAGCTGGCGAATGCGCAACAGCTTGCGCACATCGGAAGCTGGGAATGGGACCTGGTGAACAACACGCTCGACTGGTCAGATGAGATGTACAGGATCCACGGCCTTGATCCGAACGGACCGCTCATCACGCCAGAGAAAGCAGCAGCGATGATGCATCCCGGAGAAAAAGATTTCATTGCGGAAGTGGTACAGGAAGCAAAAGCGAATCACCGCAATTTCGATTTCAATCACCGCATTATCCGTACCGACAATTCCATCCGCACCCTTCATGCACGCGGAGAAGTTGTGCTCGATCCTTCGGGCAAACCTATAAAAATGGTCGGCACTGACCAGGATATTTCCGACCGTTTGCAGGAAGAAGAGATGGAAAAACTGGCCATGGCGGCGACCAAATCGAACAACTCCGTTCTGATCGCCGACCGTAATGGTGAGATCAAATGGGTGAATGAAGGATTCACCAAACTTACCGGTTACACGATCGATGATCTGAAAAACACCAATGGCGATATTCTCCGTCACACTTCTCCCGCGGGTACTGATAGTAACCGTGAACATTTCGAAGCCGTGCTGCGCGACAAGAAACCGGCGGTGTATGAAAGCAGGAATTTCACGAAGGACGGAAAAGAATACTGGGCGATCACCACGCTTTCACCAATGATCGGAAAAGATGGTGAAGTGGAACGTATCATCGCGATCGATTCTGATATCACCGAACGCAAACAGATCGAGAAAGATCTCATCCTCGCCAACCAGATCGCGGAACATTCGCTGAAGAAAGGCAACAAAGCGCTGAACGAACTCATGAAGGCGAAAAAAGATCTCGAGGAGTCGATGCGGGTAAAAGAACAATTCCTCGCCAAGATGAGTCACGAGATCCGCACGCCGATGAACGCGATCCTCGGATTGACAGAGATCCTCCTCGATGGCGACACGAACCAGGATCAGAAAGAATGCCTCGACGCGATCAAACTTTCATCCGACAACCTTTTATCGATCATCAACGACATTCTTGATTTCTCCAAATTGGAATCCGGAAAGGTGAACGTGGAAAAAGTCCCGTTCTCTCCGAATGAAGTGATCGATGGTGTACTGCTCACGATGGGTGTCACCGCATCGGCGAAGAATGTGCAGCTCTTCTTCTCGCCGGGAAAAAAACCCATTCCATCCAGTGTGATCGGCGACCCGGTTCGATTGCGGCAGATCCTGCTCAATCTCTGCAGCAATTCCGTAAAATTCACCGAGAAAGGTTCAGTCGAGATAAGCGCCGAAATGGTTTCAGAAGATGAAGAGAAATATGAATTGAAATTCACCGTGAAAGATACCGGCATCGGAATTCCGAGTGACCGGTTGGGCACGATCTTCGAAAGTTTCACGCAGGCGAGTAATGAAACGTCGAGAAAATACGGCGGAACAGGATTGGGACTCACGATCGTGAAGCAGCTTACGGAATTGATGGGCGGAACAGTGACCGTGGAAAGTGAACTTGATCACGGATCTGTTTTCACGATCCTTCTTCCATTCGGCAAAACAACTACATTAACGGACAACGGAGTGGGTATCAAAAAAGATCTCAGCCTCGAGAACATCAGCAATGTTCACATATTGCTCGCCGAGGATAACGAGATGAACCAGATGCTCGCGACGAAAGTCTTTGAGAAATGGAAAGTGCATCTCGATATCGCTTACAACGGAAAAGAAGCGATCACCAAAATGGAAGCGTCGGATTATGACGTGGTACTGATGGACATTCAAATGCCGGAGATGGATGGATATGAAGCGACGAATTATATCAGGACGAAACTGGCCTATCCGAAAAATGAAGTGCCTATCATCGCGATGACCGCACACGCGATCGTAGGAGAAGCGGAGAAATGTATCGCCAAAGGGATGAACGATTACATTTCAAAACCGTTCAACCGCAATACACTGCTCGAAAAGATCGTTCATGTATTGCAGGACAAGAAGACACCACTCACTCATCCTTCACCTGAAAAAAGACAAGCCATGGAAACTCCAACAGTAAGTGATCTTTCCTACCTTGAACAGATAGCGGAAGGCAACCATGATTTCATGATCAAAATGATCCGCTCGTTCATGAAACAGACACCACAGATCCTTGAACAAATGGAAAAGAGCCTGGGTGAAAACAAATGGAATGAGATCTCCGGGATGGCACACAAACTGAAGCCTTCACTGGAATTCGTGGGAATCCATTCGTTGAAAAAGACCGTAGCTGAACTGGAAAAGATCGCAGGTGCCGGACAGGACCTCGACCGGATCCCCGGAATGATCACCAGCATCCGCACGATCTGTGAACAAGCCATGAAAGAACTGAACCTGAAATTATCGGAATACCAGAGCGTATGAACGCAGTGATCATAGATGACGACGATACTTCCTGCGAACTGCTCGCGCAATTCATCGCGCGCTCAGGTATGCTGGAACTCGCGGGTGTATTCAAGACACCTGCGGAGGCGTTGGCATTTCTTGCTGCGAACAGGGCCGATGTTGTGTTCCTCGATATTGAATTACCCGGAATGAACGGACTCGAATTGGTTTCCGCTATTGCAGATCCTGATCAGAAAGTCATTCTTGTGACCGGCCATGGTGAATTCGCACTGGAAGCATTCGAACTTCACGTCGCCGATTACCTGCTCAAACCGATCAGCTATTCCCGTTTCCTCCGTTCGGTGATCGCAGTAGTAGGAGACAAAAGAGGACGTATACTCGAACAGGTGGATGATGATATTGTCTTCATCAAGAAAGACAAGATCATGATCCGCCTGCGGAAATCGGATGTGCTGTGCGCCGAAGCGAGAGGAGATTATGTGATCATTCACACCGCGAAGGAAAATCACGTGGTGCATTGCACACTCAAAGCACTCGAAGAAAAATTGCCGTCGCGTGCGTATCTCCGCGTACACCGATCCTGGCTGGTGCGCATCAACGCGATTGAAAAAATAGAGGATCAGACGATCTTCTGCCTGCAACGCCCGATCCCGATCGGAAGATCGTACCGGGAAGAAGTATTCACCAAAATTCATTCACTCTGAACCTAACACTTAAAACCAAACCATATGAATTGCCTTATCGTAGATGACGATGAAGTCATGAGAACAGATCTTGAGAACAAGATCTCCAAGGTGAAATTCCTTCACCATGTCGGTTCCTGCAGTTCTGCTACGGCTGCAACTGAGTTCATGGCGAAAGAAAAGGTCGACCTGATCTTCCTCGATATTCTCATGCCCGAAATGACGGGCATGGAATTCCTGAAGAGTATGTCGGTCCACCGGCCACAAGTGATATTGGTGACTTCGGAAAAACAATTCGCAGCTGATGCCTTCGAATACCAGGTCACGGATTTTCTCGTGAAGCCTTTCTCGAACGATCGTTTCCTGAAAGCGGCAACGCACGCGTTCTCGCTTCACAAGGAAGATCCTAACGCGCCGAAGATCGGACATCTCTTCGTGAAGGCGAACGGTTACCTGACGCGTATCGAAACGAAAGACATTCTCTTCATCGAAGCGCAGGCCGATTACGTGACGATCCACACGGCGGCGCAAAGACTCACCGTCCATTCGACGATGAAGACCATGCTGAATTCACTTCCGCAGGACCAGTTCTTCCGTGTGCACAATTCATTCATCGTGAATCTCGAGAAGATCCTTCGCATCGAGGACAACATGGTGGTGATCGATAAGAAGCTGATCCCGGTGAGCAGGGCGCATATCAAACCGCTGCTCGACAAAGTGAACACGCTCCAGTAGTTCCCGCTTTTATTTCTTTTCCTGCCTGCCGTCGATACATTGCTACGAGGCATCGAATTGCCTGCAATATTCGCCGTCTACGGACGTAAATATGTCAGAACAGGCCGACGATTCTGTTGATCTGTTTTAATAATACTTACGGCCATGGAAACACATAAAAAGGAAGTACCCTACAATCATTTGTACGCGGGACTTATCACAGCCCTGATGCTGATCGTTTATTTTCTCGCCATGCGCATCGCTGGCCTTGCGATCTACCCGGAATTCCGTTTGTTCAACTTCGTCATCCTGTTCGCCGGTATCTATTACTCCGAGAAACGCGAAGAGGAATTCAGTGACAAGGGATTCTTCTCACGACTCGCTGACGGATGTCTCACCGTGTTCACATCGGTATCCATTTTCGCGGTCTTCATTTATACCTGGCTCAGCTTTGACACGTATCTCATGGACGCGCTCAAAGCATCCTCCAACCTGAACAGTTACATCGCGCCGGAAACAGCTGCGATCGCGGTTTTTGCCGAAGGAATTTCCTCAGGTATCATCATGTCTTATATTTTCATCGCTTATACTGATTCACATTCCACGTCCACTAAACGAGATCGAAATGAAATTGAAGTCAACAAATAATCCTGAATCGGTGATGAACATCCTGCTGGTGGATGACGACGCGATGATGACCCAACTGTTGTCGCATAAACTTTCGTCGCATGGATACTGTGTCGAAACCGCGGCGACCGGCTGGGATGCCCTGCATAACCTGTCCGCCAAAAAATATGATCTGCTGATCACTGATCTTATGATGCCTGATATTTCCGGCCTCACGCTGATCAGTTTGCTGAAGAATTATGTGTTCGAAAAAATGCCGGTGATCATCATCACCAGCCTCGATCAGCCGACATCCATCCTTTCGGGGATCGGAATGGGTGTACTGGATTATTTCACCAAACCGATCAACGTTGACAAACTGATCGAACGAATTGACAGCATATCGACCGCTAAACCCAATTAATTAACCCACTAAAAAACATTCTCATGAAAACGCCCTTCAATAAGATACTGGTCCCGACGGATTTTTCCGACACCAGTATGCAAGCCATTCGTCACGCGGCGTATCTCGCAAGCAAAACCAACGCCGAGATGATCCTGATGCATGTTCTTCCGGTTCGCCAGGTGTTCTATGAAATGCCCGAGCCGGTGGTCATGTTCGATGATGAAGAAGAAAGCCTGAAGATCGCCGACCGCAAACTGGAAGAGATCACGCAGGAACTGCACAGGAAATACAAGATACATCCGCGTGAACTGAAACTGCGCGGAAGAATTTCGCACGAGATCATGGAAACTGTGAAGAAAGAAAAAGTGGATCTCATCATCATGGGAACACATGGTGCAAAAGGATTCGAGGAATTCTTCATCGGCAGCAACGCACAGAAAGTCGTTGGCAATGCGCCGTGCCCTGTGCTCACCATCCAGCAACACTCGGATGAAACAGGATTCGACAACATCGTATTACCGATCGACCGTTCCCCGCACTCGAGGGAGAAAGTGGATCTCGCCGTGCAGATAGCGAAGATCTACGGATCCACACTGCACATCATCGGATTGACAGACGATGACGATCCGGATGAATACAACAAACTCCAGATCATCGTTGACCAGGTCGTGCATTTCGTGAAGAACTCCGGTGTGAATTACACACGTCATGCAGTGAGAGGCGATAACCCTGCAGAAGAAGCAATGAAATACGGGAATACCGTGAACGCCGATCTGATCATCATCATGACCGATCATGAATCGAAACTTTCCGGAATTCTTCCAGGCGCTTCGTCGAAACATATCGTGAACAATTCAAAAATCCCTGTACTCAGTGTGCAACCACATTACCGCAACACCGAATCGTGGGGACTCGATGGACAGTCGCTGATCTATTGAGAAAGAGTGAAGGTGAAAGGGAACGTGAAAGGGCTTGGATCAACTTCGTAAAAAATAGCCAGTCTGCACTTTAAATGAAAAGCCGGAGAGATCCTCCCTTATTTATGTGGGAAAATCTTCTCCAGCTTTTCTGCTTGCTAACGGATGACCGAAATATTGTTTCCTTTGGGCACCTAAGAACTGTTTGAAAAAATCAGTCACTGATTATCTCCATTTTTATCAGGCTCTTATAACCTAAGCGATTCAATGCGTTTCCTAACATGAGTTTGACAGCTTTCTTTCCGGGAGATGTTTTAAAATATTTTTCCCGTTTACGCGCGTCTGACTCATCAAGATAAAACTCGCAGAATATCAGAATCAATGGTCGCCTCGAAGCTGTGCTTTTTGTTCTTCCTTCATTGTGATAAAGAAGCCTTTTTTCAATGTCGGATGTGTAACCGGTGTAGAGTAATTCATCTTTTTGGCTGAAGAGAATGTAAACGCAATATGGTAATGGCATATTCATATGATAAAAATTACAACTGATGGGACCCGAATCAGATTGACCCTGTCAATCGCTTCAGGTCTACCATGAAGCGAAAAGCTGGAGAGATTCTCCCTTATTTATGTGGGAAAATCTTCTCCAGCTTTTCTGCTTCATGGTAGCGAGAGAGAGACTCGAACTCTCGACCTCAGCATTATGAGTGCTGCGCTCTAACCAGCTGAGCTACCTCGCCGTTTATCCTGGTTTCCACCCCCTGACCATCAGTACAATACAAGCTATTCTGACTGAAGGCCCGAAAATGGAGCGCAAATATAGCATTTTGCCAAAACCGATTTCACTTACATTTTTTACATGAATAATAACACAGACTTGGATGTCTCATATTTTTTTTTACTTTTCCCCCCGAATAAATACTGAAGGCTGACCAGGATTCAGCAGCATACAAATGGCAAAAAAAGCAGCGAAAAAAGCGAAAAAACCTTCTCCCAAAAAGGCTAAAGCAGCTCCTAAAAAACCTGCTAAGAAGGCAAAAGCCCCGGCTAAGAAACCGGCTGCCAAAAAACCTGCTAAGTCCTTGAAAAAAAAGCCATTACCACCCGTGAAGAAAGCCAAAGCGAGTTCGAACAAATCCCCCGTGAAAGCAAGTAAGCCGGTTAAACAACCGACCGTGATAAAGAATCAAGCAAAGCCAGTAAAACCGATCACCAAGAATCATGTTCCACCAGCTAAACCGGAAGTAAAACCGGTTGTGCCTGTCGCTCCCGTTGCCGCAAAAGTTCCTGCTTCGAAGTCAAAAGTGAAAGTTCCGGTGGTTCTCGATCCGAACATCGCCAACTTACCGCGTCTGCCCAAAGGATTTCACCTCAAGAAACAAAAGGGAAAACTGGCGCCGGGCGAAAAACGAGTGCTCAAGACCGAAGTGATCACCCATCATGTGATCCATGATATTCCGCTGGAAGAATTAGCAAGACAAAAACCGGAACCGAAAGGAAAATATTCGCTCGAATACATCATCCGCACACCGGTTTCTCTTCTCTATGATTTTCTGACCACACCGAACGGACTTGCCGAATGGTTTGCTGATGGCGTGGATATGAAGAATGATATCTACGAATTCACCTGGGACGGTGCGAAACAGAAAGCCGAGATCGTTAGCGCGAAACTCGACAATTATCTCCGCCTCCGCTGGCTCGACAAACCGGAAGGAAGCTATTTTGAATTCCGCATGTCGCAGGATGAAATGACCGGTGAAGTATCGCTCGTTGTGACTGATTTTGGTGACAACGAAGAGGATATCGCTACGGGCAAACGCCTTTGGGCTTCGCAGATCCAGCGTCTCATCAAGGCGTTAGGAACCTACTAACCTCCATCTTATTGATGTATTTTTGCGCCATTCATGCGCAACCTGTTATCGTTATTAAGATCGAACAGGATCTTCCTTCTTCCGTACGCGGCTATTCTCCTCGTTTCCGCTTATTTCCTCGCCCGTTTCACAAAAGATGAAATTCACATGAGCATGAACGCGCATTATTCTGCGATCGGTGACCTGGTCATGCCGTGGATCACGTACATGGGTGATGGACTTGTGGTGACGGTGCTCGTGCTACTGCTTTTTGCGATCAACAGGAATTATGCATTCTTCACCGGCATCTCCTGCCTCGTCGCTTCCGGGATAACACAATTACTGAAGCACACTTATTATTACGGCGTTCCAAGACCGGCTTATGAATTCCCCGGCAAACTTCATTTGATCCACGGCCTTAAAAATTATCTCTATGATACTTTTCCTTCCGGGCACAGCACGCTTGCATTCGCATTCTTCTTCTCACTCGCGATCGGCGCAGAAAAAAACTGGGTGAAGATGCTCTTTTTATTCTGTGCTTTTCTCGTCGCATGGTCGCGCATTTATCTTTCACAACATTTCCTGGAAGACACTTTTGCCGGATCGATCATCGGAACTATCACTGCGCTTGTCGTTTTTGCTTTTGCCCTGCACTATGAAAAAGTAAAACTTCCCGCACTTAAATTTTCCAGATGAGATCCCGCACGTTTCTTCCCTGGTTGCTGATCACCGTTCTCGCGATGGCGGTCTTTATTCCGTTTCTCGGGGCGGTTCATCTTTTCGACTGGGATGAAATAAATTTCGCCGAGTGCGCGCGTGAAATGCTGGTCTCGAAGAATTATTCCATCGTGCAGATCGGTTATCTCCCTTTCTGGGAAAAACCTCCGCTCTTCATCTGGATGCAGGCGGCATCGATGCATTTCTTCGGGGTGAACGAATTTGCAGCACGACTTCCAAATGCTATCTGCGGAGTGATCACACTGCTTTCTGTTTACGCCATCGGAAGAAAAGTGTACGATGATAGATTCGCGCGCCTGTGGGTGCTTGTTTTCGCGGGAAGTATTCTCCCCGGATTTTATTTTCATTCCGGCATCATCGATCCCTGGTTCAATCTTTTCATTTTTCTCGGCATCTATCAATTCATCATTTACACGAATGAATTTCCGTCCATCTCCACACAGAAATTATTTCATCGGCGAATAATTCTCTCCGCTGTTTTCATCGCGCTGGCTGTACTCACGAAAGGCCCTGTCGCTTTATTGATCTTCGGCCTGTGTTTTCTCGTGTGGCGGTTACTCAAGCGCGCGCCGGTGATGAGCTG
>DATJEX010000090.1:0-11118 GCA_035496135.1 Bacteroidia bacterium | reverse complement strand
AGTGGAGTTTGAACATTGATCGCCAGACCTGAACTGTCGAAGGCGCTAATCAATCTTCCGATTTTCGAATCTCTGAATCATCAAAGCGGTTTCTGCTCTTCGGAAGAAGGATTTTCTGTCGCAGGAACAGCTTCGGGCTCAGCTGGAATTTCCGGTTCGAATTCCGGCCAGCGGTTCAGCATATCGTACATGCCGTAGCCGAGCGCAAGCGCGAGCGCGAGGATGATGCCAATCTTTCCTTTGGGAAGCGGATGGATCTCGGAGAATAAAGTGAAGTACGTGAGCAGGAGAAATGTGCCGATGAGAAATGTGAGTACGCCGAAAAAAATATTCGTTCCGCGTATCCTTCGTCTCGATAAACGCGTCGTTTGTTTTCCGAATAATCTTTTCTGAAAAACGATCAGCAGGAAAACACCGATGGAAATAGCCGCATCCGCGATATTGAAAACAGGGCGGAAGAACTGCATGTCTTCTCCTGCGCGCGGCATCCAGTCGGGCCAGTGTGTGTTGTCTTCAGCAGGAAACCACGATGGAAAATGTCCCTGGTAGATCGGGAAATAGAACATGTCTACTACTTGCCCGTGGAGAAATTTATCATAGCCACCTTCTTTCGGCATGAACACCGCTTTGTTCTGGTCCCACGGATCGCTCGCTGAAAATATTTTTCCGTAGAAAACGCTGTCGAGAATATTCCCGAGTGCGCCGGCGAAGATGAGCGCTACGCAAACGATGAGCAGCGGCCGAACTTTCTTTTTGAAAAGCGTCCAGAGATAATATCCTATTCCTGCAACAGCGAGCAACCTGAAAATGCTCAGCAATAATTTTCCCCATGCGCCATCACCGATCGTAAGGCCGAACGCCATTCCCGGATTCTCCACGAAGTGAATGTAAAACCAGTTTCCCGCCACCGGGTGCGCCTGGTTGAGCCACATGTGCGTTTTCACCCAGATCTTGATGGACTGATCGATGAAGAGGACGGAAAATATGATGGCGAGTGCTTTTTTCAAAGGGGAACGAATTACAAATCTGCGCGAATATGCTAATTACGAATTTACAGATGGATTTGGGTTGCGAATATACGAATAACGAATCGGGCGGATATTCCGAGAAGCATAATTGATGTGAAATTCTATCAATGAAAAAGGCTACTCGGTAAGAGCAGCCTTCATTCGGATATTCGATGGATTCGAAATTCGTTCCCTGTTAGTTCTTCTGTCCGAGTTTCGCGTCGATACTGAGTGTAGCGTGCGGAACAGAACGGAGGCGTTCTTTCGGAATGAGTTTTCCGGTCACGCGGCAGATGCCATATGTTTTGTTCTCGATGCGGATGAGCGCATTCTTCAGGTTCTGGATATATTTTTCCTGGCGTGCGGCGAGCTGCGCGGTTTCTTCTTTCGACAGGACATCGCTTCCGTCTTCGAGCAACTTGAAGGTTGGAGAAGTATCATCTGTGCCGTGATCATCTTTGTGCGAAAGCGTGTTCTTCAGCAATTCATAATCGCGTGTTGCTTCGCCGAGTTTCTCGTTGATGAGCACTTTGAATTCTTTCAACTCCGCATCGCTGTAGCGTGAACGATTGTCAACCGGCAACGCTTTTGCTTTCGGAGAAAGACGATTCTTGAGCAGCGGTGGCGTATTGACAGGTGGAAGTTTCGGTTGCAACAAAGACAGCGTGGTGGATTTTCTCACCACAGGTTCCGGTTTTTTGAACGCCACTTTCGGAGCGGGTTTCAACGCAACTGGTTTTGCTTTGGGAGCAGGTTTGGCAGCCGCTTTTGCTTTCGGTGCCGCTTTTTTTGCTTTGGGAGCAGGTTTCTTCGCCTTCGGAGCAGCTTTTTTAGCAGGCTTCTTCACCGCTTTTTTAGCGGCTTTCTTTGCCGGTTTCTTTGCCGCTTTTTTCGCAGGCGCTTTTTTAGCTTTTTTAGCCATTGTGTTCTGGATAATAATTTATTACCCCGCTACCGTAGGCCTTTCTTGCGAACAGGCAGCGGGGTAAGTAAGCATAAATTCTGACAAACTTCGGAAAGCGTTTTTCCTGTTGATCCTAGAAATGATCGAACGCTCCGCGGATCTCGTCACTTTCGTGACCAGCGCTGTCGTCATTCACTTCAGTCTCCGGCATGTCATCAGACATATCGAGCGCAGGCTCATCGGTCATGATCTCTTCATGCACCGGTGGAGCCGGTGGCATTACTTTCTCAACGACTGGTTTCGGAGCCGGAGCTTTTTTCGGAGCAACTGCTTTTTTCGGAGCGGCAGCTTTCTTCGGAGCCGCAACTTTTTTAGCTGCTGCTTTTTTCTTCGGAGCTGCTTTCTTTTTAGCTACTGCTTTTTTCTTCGGAGCTGCTTTCTTCTTAGCTGCTGCTTTTTTCTTAGCAGGTTTTTTCTTAGCTGCTTTTTTCGCCGACTTCTTAGCAGGCTTTTTCTTTGCTGCTTTTTTCTTTGCAGGCTTGCTTTTTTTAGCACCGCCTTTTTTCGACTTCTTAGCCATGGGTGTGGAAATTAATTGTGTTTTGTGATGTGTACTAACGTTTTGATCTCATCATCTACATCTACCGGGATGGATTCCTTTTCAGGAAGTGTGTGTACCATCTCCAATGAAGAAGCGAGAGTTTCAGAGCAAATATAATTGAAATTATTAGTCACAGCAGAGCGTAAAAGATCGTGGGATTTTATCCTTACATCGATCCGGTCGGTCACTAAAAAGTCCTTGTCTTTGCGGATGTTCTGGATCCGGTTCACCAACTCCCTGGCAAGGCCTTCTTCCTTCAATTCCGGAGTGATCTCGATGTCGAGCGCGACGGTCAACCGGCCGTCTACCGCCACGATCATTCCGGGAAGGTCGTCCACAAGTATCTCAACCTCAGATCGTTCTATTCTGATTTTGTCTTCACCGAAAACGAAGTCAGCAAAACCATCCGTTTCGAACTTCGCGATCGCTTTTTGATCCATGCCGATGATGGCCGCCTGGGCCGCTTTCATGTGCTTTCCGAGCTTTTTGCCCAAAGCCTTGAAATCGGGTTTCACTTTTTTCACGAAAATGCCCGAATCTGTAGCAAATTCGAGGCTTTTCACGTTGGTTTCGGCCAAAATCAGCGGTTTTACGTGATTTAAGCGGTTTTTGAACGTTTCGTCGAGGATCGGAATGACGATCTTGTTCAGGGGCTGACGGACACGCAGATCTTTCTTCTTCCGGATCGAAAAAACAAGGGAAGAGAAGCGTTCGGCCAGGTCCATTTGGGCTTCCAGCTCGCTATCGATGAGGGAAACGTCGCTTTTCGGCAAAAGGGAAAGATGGACGGAATTGCCCTTATTCGTCAGGTCGCGATAGAGATGATCGGCATAAAATGGCGCGAACGGACTTGATAACTGTGCAACTGTTCTCAAACATTCATACAACGTTTCGTACGCAGCTTGTTTGTCATCACTCATTTCTCCCTTCCAGAAACGGCGACGTGAAAGACGTACATACCAATTCGACAAATGCTCATCCACAAAATTCTGTATCGCACGTGCTGCTGGAGTCGGATCGTAATCGTCGAGTCTTTCCGTAACAAGTTTGATCAATGAATTCAAACGTGAGATGATCCAGCGATCCAATTCGCTTTTCTGTTTGTGCGGGATCAATTTCTTTTCATCATAAACGAATCCGTCGATGTTCGCATACAGAGCGAAGAACGCATAGGTGTTGTGAAGCGTTCCGAAAAACCCACGCTGCGTATCTTCGATCGCTTCGGAGCGTCCGTCTACAAGCGTGTATTTGCTCATGTCGTGGCTGAGGAGCGGGCTCAGCTCAACGAGGGATCCATTTTGATCTTTGTAAATGTTTGTCCAGTTGAATTTGAGATTATCCCATGGAGATGCGTTGGTCGTCATATACCAGCGTGTGGCATCAGGACCATATTTACCAAGACATAAAAACGGATCCACTGCATTACCGAGTCGCTTGGACATCTTGACACCATTCTTGTCGAGGACAAGTCCGTTGGAAATTACATTCTTGTAAGCGACACTGTCGAACAGCATCGTGGCGATCGCATGCAGCGTGTAAAACCATCCGCGGGTTTGGTCAACTCCTTCGGCAATGAAATCGGCGGGGTAATATTTTCTTTCGTCTACGAGTTGTTTATTCTCGAACGGATAATGCAACTGCGCGTAAGGCATTGCTCCCGAATCAAACCAAACGTCGATGAGATCGAGTTCGCGGAATAATTTTTTTCCGTCTCGTTCAAGAACAATGTCATCGGAGTACGGACGGTGCAGATCGAACGTGTCGTAATTCTCTTTAGAGAAATTTCCCGGAACGAATTTTTCGAGCGGATTTGCTTTCATGAAACCTGCTTTCACCGAACGGTCAATTTCCTTCTTCAGTTCTTCTGCCGAACCGATGCAGATCATGTCCTGCTTGTCCTCACTCACCCAGATCGGAAGCGGAATTCCCCAATAACGCGAGCGGGAAAGATTCCAGTCCTGGAGATTGTTCAGCCATTCGCCGAAGCGGCCTGTTCCGGTCGATTCCGGTTTCCAGTTGATGGTTTTGTTCAGCTCGCTCATGCGTTCTTTCAACGCAGACGCTTTGATGAACCAGCTGTCGAGCGGATAATACAACACCGGCTTGTCTGTTCTCCAGCAATGCGGATAGTTGTGCTCGTATGTTTCTTTCTTGAAAAGTTTTCCTTCCTGCTCGAGTTTCAGAATGAGTCGTTCGTCAACGCTGAGATATTCGTTGGTGCGCGTAACAATTTTCGAAACAAGATCACTCAGCGCATCGCCCGATAATTTTTTCAGGCGTTCCACTTCGCTTGCTTTTTCTGTGTCGGATAAATAATCCGCTTTCACATATTCACCAGCAAATTCTTTCATCTCCGGACGGAATTTTCCGCGGAGATCCACAAGCGGAACAGCTTTTCCATTGTCATCAAGTACGAGCATAGGCGGAACACCAGCAGCTTTCGCTGCGCGCATGTCATCCGCACCGAACGTAGGCGCGATGTGCACAATGCCTGTCCCATCTTCTGTCGAAACGAAATCTCCTGCGATCACGCGGAACGCCTGGTCGGCGTGCTCATGCGGAAGCGCGTAGGGGAGAAGTTGTTCGTAATGGAGGCCGACGAGGTCGGAACCTTTGAATTCGCCAAGAACATTAAATGGAATTGCTTTATCACCTTTCTTATATTCTTCAAATTTCAGCCCTGCGTTTTTTTCATTGAAATATTTTCCAACGAGATCTTTTGCAAGAATCACAATTTCGTCTTTGTATGAAAATGGGTTGAAAGTGACGATTGCTACGTATGTGATTTTTTCTCCAATTGCCAACGCAGTATTTGACGGCAAAGTCCACGGAGTGGTTGTCCAGGCAAGAATATTAAAACTAAGAGGATTTAATAGTCCTAACGAATGGTTGAGCTTTTCATCTCTTCCCTTAAGCCTCTTTGCTAATTCGACTTTTGAGTCACCAGTCAATTTGAATTGCGCCGTCGCCGTCTTATCCTTCACATTTCTGTAACATCCCGGCTGATTCAATTCGTGCGAAGACAAGCCTGTTCCTGCCGCCGGTGAATACGGCTGAATGGAATATCCTTTGTAGAGCAATCCTTTTTTGTAGAGTTGCTGCAGCAACCACCACACACTTTCGATGTATTTGTTCTCGTACGTGATGTACGGATCTTTCATGTCCACCCAATAGCCCATCTTGCGCGTGACGTCTTCCCACAGGTGCGTGTACTTCATCACTTCCTTGCGGCAGGCTTTGTTGTAATCTTCAATGGAAATTTTTTTGCCGATATCTTCCTTCGTAATTCCTAAAGTTTTCTCCACACTCAACTCGATCGGGAGTCCGTGTGTGTCCCAGCCTGCTTTGCGTTTCACCTGTTTTCCCTTGAGCGTTTGATAGCGGCAGAAAATATCTTTCATGGCGCGCGCCATCACGTGGTGAATGCCGGGCATTCCGTTGGCAGAAGGTGGTCCTTCGTAAAACACGAATGGAGCGGCGCCTTCACGTTCGGAAACGGAGCGTTCGAAAATTTTCTGTTCGTCCCAGTATGCGAGTATTTCTTCCGCTATTTTCGGAAGGTCGAGATTGCTGTATTCAGGGTAGATCTTCATTGGTATTCTAAGGGAGGCAAAAGTACGAATAAGTTGGCAGCAGGCAGAGTGCAGTAAGCAGTCGAAATGGGTGCAATTCCAGAGGTATTGGATGCTTCATCCGACAGAATTTGGCCACAGATCTACGCAGATTGAGGCGCAGATTTACGCTGATAGATCGAGGTCACCAAATGGCAAGCAAGTGTGATTTTGATGAAGTGCAGGACAATAATTAGTTCCCTACTTCAATTCAGGCAAACCGTAGAGCGTATCGCGCAGCGCATTTCCGAGGGAATCCCAGCGGTGCCAGATGCCTGCGGGAGATCCCATCATGCTGTTTCCTTCAGATTGTTTTTTTCCGTTCCTGAAAAAATTGACGCAGCTACCCTTCCAGGTGGAATCCATCATTAACTGCTGCGAAGGATTTCCATTCTCATAAAATTCATTGTGCAGCATTCGGCCATCGGCCTCTGTATGACTTTCCACGTGTACTTTTCCATTTTCCCACCAGGTGGTGATGGAAACCATGCTGCCATTTTTGAATTCGGTAGACGAACCTTTCGCGCCGCTTTCAAAATTTTCGATCCATGTTCCGCAGGGAATTTTTTTCTCTTTGGAAAATGACGCATGAATTTTTCCGTTGCGGTAATAGTAAACAGCGGAGAATGTACTGTCGTTCATTTCCTTTTGTGAGGCAGCGCGTGCGTAATAAAAAAGTTCGCCGGTGCCGGGATACCTGTATTCCACAAAAGCGGAATCGTGATCGATGTAGAATTCTTCATTCCATTTGTCGCCCATGAATTCAACGACACCTGAGCGGATGACTTCTTTCTTTTTTCCGCAGGAGGAAAAGAATGCGATCGAGAAGATCAACGCCGTAAAAAAAATGGTTCTCGCAGATTTCACAGATCCCGCGGATTACATTGTTGCGACCACTTTCAACTCGATCGCAATCGGGGTAGGGAGACAATTTATTTCCAGTGTCGTTCTGCACGGGGGATTCTCGGCGAAATATTCCGCCCACAGTTTGTTGTAGATGGGAAAATCGTCTTTCATGTTCGTGAGATAGACAGTGACATCGACAATTTTATTCCACGTCGTTCCGGAATCTTCGAGAATGTTCTTCACGTTATTGAAAACGCTGCGGCATTGTTTTTCGATATCGTAGGAAATTATTTTTCCATCCGCGTCGAGCTCTACGCCAGGAATTTTCTTCGTGCCTTTTTCGCGCGGGCCCACACCGGAAAGAAACAGAAGATCGCCTACACGTTTCGCGTGGGGATAAAGTCCGACAGGTTCGGGAGCTTTGGAGGAATTGATGGAATTGTCGTTCATAGTACAAAGGTAATCTTTCAAGATTTAACCACGGAGGCACAGAGGCACGGAGGACACACGGAGATTTCAGAATCTGGATAAAATCTGTTTCACATCCCCGACATATCCTCCACCAAACAGATTCACATGCACGAGCAGCGGATATAAATTGCAATAGTCAATTCGCGTCTTCCACTTTTTCTCCAGCGGAAATTCATTCTCATACCCGGCGTAAAAATCCTCGTTAAATCCGCCGAACAGTTTGGTCATCGCCAGGTCCATTTCGCGGTGACCGAAATAAACCGCCGGATCGAACACCGCAGGACCTTTTGTGCTGAAGAAAAAATTCCCGCTCCAGAGATCGCCGTGAAGGAGTGCAGGTTTTTCCACTGGGAAAATATCGCCGATCTGTTTGCAGAAATTCTCAGCGGCGGTGGAAACTTTTTTATCGAGTCGACCTTCATCGCGCCCGCGTTTCACCTGCGGGAGAATGCGTTCGAGCGAAAAGAATTCTTCCCAGGAATCGTGTTTTGCATTTGATTGCGGAAGCGAACCGATGTAATTGTCGTGATCAAGTCCGAATTTTTCATTGCTGTTCCGGTGAAGTTTGGCGAGTAATTCTCCCGCTTGATTCCAGTCATTATTTCCGCCGCGCTCGAGAAATTCCAATTTCAGAAAGGCCTTTCCTTTTTCGGAATAACAGGAGACCGGTTCGGGAACAACGAATGTATTTGTTGCACGAAGCAATTGCAATCCTTTCATCTCCGCTTCAAACATCCCCGGAAATTTTTCCGACGAATTCTCCTTGAGGAAATACCATCCTTCGCCGGTCTGCACTTTCCAGCACTGGTTGATACTTCCCCCACTGACGGGGATCTTTATGATGATTGCTTCCATAGGGAACGAATTGCGAATCTACTCGAATATCCGAATATCTGTAATTAGCATATTCGCGTGGATTCGTAATTCGTTCCCCCGTCGTATCTTCGTCACTTCTCGGAACTATGATCTTCAGCAGCAGCATCTTTCTCGTTTTCTTCCTGCCAATTTTCCTGGTGCTGTACTTCATTACGGACCGGAAGTACAAGAATTTCGTCCTGCTTTTTTCCAGCATTTTCTTTTACGCGTGGGGCGCGCCGCGATTCATCTTCGTGCTTATCGGCACCACCATCCTCGATTTCTTCTTCGTGAAAATGCTCGACGCGAGCAAGGGAAAAAAAGTAAGGAGAGGTTTTCTCCTGCTTTCGCTCTCTATGAATCTTGGGTTGCTGTTCTATTTCAAGTATTGCGGATTCTTTGTCGCCAATGTCAATCATTTACTGCATCTCATTGGATTCACACACGATATCGGTTGGACAAAAGTGGTGATGCCGATCGGAATTTCGTTTTACACTTTTGAAACGATCACCTACGTGGTGGATGTGTACCGCGGCGTGCACAAGCCGCTGAAGAATTTCTGGGATTATCAATTGTACATCATTCTTTTTCCAAAACTCATTGCCGGACCGATCATCCGTTACCACGAGATCGCCGACCAGATCACCGATCGCAGTGCGCGTGATACGGTGGATGACAAACTGATGGGCTTCTATCGTTTCTGTCTTGGCCTCGGGAAAAAAGTCCTCATCGCGAATACCATGGCGACGTTCGCCGATTTTGTTTACGGAAATCCTTTCAATGGTGATGGCGCGCTTGATCCGATGAAACTTTCCACGATCACCGCGTGGCTCGCCGCTGTTGCTTATACGATGCAGATCTATTTCGATTTCTCGGGTTATTCCGATATGGCGATCGGTTTGGGAAGAATGCTTGGCTTCAAATTCCCGGAAAATTTCAACAATCCGTACACCTCGCAAAGCATCACGGAATTCTGGAGACGATGGCATATGACACTTGGCGCGTGGATGAAAAATTATCTCTACATCCCGCTCGGCGGAAACCGTGCAGGGAAATTCAGAATATTTTTCAATCTCTGGATCGTGTTCCTGCTCTCGGGTTTATGGCACGGCGCATCGTATGCATTTATTTTCTGGGGTGTTTGGCACGGAACATTTCTCGTGCTCGAACGTGTGTTCTTATTGAAACTTACAGACAGGATCGGAAAAATCCCGCGCATCATTTTCACTTTGTTCATTGTGATCGTCGGCTGGGTATTCTTCCGCGTGATTCACCTGCACGATGGCTGGCTTTATGTGAAAGCGATGTTCGGAAGAGGAACCGGCGAACTTGTTCCTTCGCCCGGACCGGAATGGTACTGGACACTTATTCCAGCGGTCATCTTCTCGTTCTTCATTCTTGTGAAAAGAGGAAATGATCTGCAGAACAGAATTTACGGCGACACGACGCTGAGTTTACGCGGACATTTTGCATTCACAGCGATCATCGTCATCTTCTTTGTTCTTTCGCTGAGTTACATCACCGGAAGCGGATTCAACCCATTCATTTATTTCAGATTCTGATGAACGCGCGGGAACAAAAAATAAAAAAACTACTGCTCGGATTCCTCCTGGTGTTGCTGATGCTGCCGCTTGTGCAACAATACGTCGGGTTGGTGCACGTGCAGGATCTGAAAGGTGCGCAGGATCCCGCGGTGAAGCCGGTCTTTTCAAAAACAAACTGGCTCGAAGGAAGTTTCCAGGATTCATTCGCGTCGTGGTACAATGAGAATTTCGGTTTCCGCAATACACTCGTGCGCGTGCGCAACCAGGCGGGATTCAGTTTGTACAATGTCGCTTTTGCCAATGGTGTGATCATCGGGAAAGACAATTATCTCTACGAAGAGAATTATATCAAAGCATACACGGGCGAGGATTTCATTGGGGAAAAAGAGTTAAAGGATAAAGCGATGAAGTTGAAAGCGATCCAGGATTCGCTGGCGAAAAAAGGAGTAACGCTCATCGTCTGCCTCGCTGCGGGGAAAGCAAGTTATTTCCCGGAATACATTCCGGATGAATATGGCCCAGCTGCGGCGAAAACGAATTACAATGTATTTGCAAGAATGCTCAATGAACAGAACGTGAACAATATTGATTTCAATAAATGGTTCGTTGATCACAAAAAAACAACGCCGTACCCGCTCTTTTCCAAAACAGGAATTCACTGGAGCAGGTACGCGAGCATGCATGTGATGGATTCGCTCGTGAAATGGGTGGAATGGAAACGCAACGTGGATATGCCGGGAATAGTTTTCGGTGCGACCACGATGAGCGATTCGCTGCAATCGCCGGACGATGACATTGGTGAAGCGATGAATCTTTTCTGTCCGATAGCGGCGTTCCGCATGGGCTACCAGGATTTCCATTACGAGGATACGACCGGGAAAGCGAAAGTGAAAATGATGGCGATCTCTGACAGTTTCTTCTGGGAATTATTCGACAGCTATCCAACCCCGGCTCCATTCGACAGCATCGAATTTTATTATTACGATCGCAGTATCTATCATCGCGATGGTTCGGCCCCGACCGTTGTGGATCCTGACAAAGCAATGGAAGATGTTTCGAAATTCAATGTGGTGATGATCATGGGAACAGAAGACAATATTGTTCCGCTCGGATGGGGATTCATCGACAACGCGTATGATTATTTTGTGCTGCACAAGGAAGTTGCGTTGGAAGATAGGCTCACACACTCCTACGAAGCGGCGATCAGAATGGATGGCGGGTGGTTGAAGGCGGTGAGAAAAAAGGCAATAGATGCCGGAATTCCGCTTGATTCCATGAT
>DATJEX010000089.1:0-9096 GCA_035496135.1 Bacteroidia bacterium | reverse complement strand
ATCCGACAAGACGGTCGAGAATACGACGCGCCTGCTGTGCGTCAACGAGATTCTTATCAATGGTACGCGGTGTTTCGATCGCACGGAGGATCGCCGGTTTGGTGATCTCGTGGAATACGATACGTTTTGTTTTTTTGACGTCGAGTTTGAGCGCTTCCGACAAATGCCAGGAAATCGCTTCTCCTTCGCGGTCCTCGTCAGTCGCGAGCCACACCATCTCGGCATCCTTCGAGAGCTTTCTCAATTCCGCGATCACTTTTTCTTTATCAGGAGAGATCTCATAATTCGGTGAGAATCCCTTATCTGTATCCACCGCCATCCCTTTTTTCACGAGATCACGCACATGTCCGAAACTGGATCTCACGAGAAAATCTTTTCCGAGAAATCCTTCAATTGTCTTTGCCTTTGCAGGCGACTCAACGATCACGAGGTTCTTTGCCATCTATTCTTTATTAATGTTCAACTTCACTTGTTTACTATGTTGTTTGATCTTTCAGCCGAACATTTCTTTGCCGGAAAAATTCGGGGAAAGGCCGCAAAGAAAAACATTAAGATTCCAAACTTCCAAATCCGGTCGTCCAAACCGACCCTACTTATATGTATGTTTTATACTTATAAAAAGGTGGGCGAAAAAAAAATTTTGAAGGCCTGTTCGAAAAATGTGTCATTTTGGCAGAAACCGGGGTTTTTGGTAACTTTACATCCCTTTTTGAAAAACGTGGAAAAAGATCAGATCACTGAAAAAATAATTGACGAGTCGAAGCAAGGCGAAGCGTTGATGCTGGACGATAAAACTCCGGGGACGAAAAAACTTTTCCTGGAGAGTTACGGTTGCCAGATGAATTTCTCCGACAGCGAGATCGTGGCTTCTATTCTGAAAAATGAAGGATTCACCACGACAAAAGATTTTACAGAAGCGGATGTGATCTTCGTGAACACATGCGCGATCCGTGATAAAGCGGAACAAACCGTTCGCAAACGATTGACCGAATTCAAAGCGGCAAAGAAGAACAAACCGGAAATGGTGGTTGGCGTGCTCGGTTGTATGGCGGA
The DNA here is from genome assembly GCA_035496135.1 of Bacteroidia bacterium. GTDB lineage: Bacteria > Bacteroidota > Bacteroidia > Palsa-965 > Palsa-965. Next base: position 8,043 of record DATJEX010000089.1, on the reverse strand, counting down.
ACGATTGAAAGAAAAATTCCTCGATGAAGAAAAAATAGTCGACATCGTTGTGGGCCCCGATGCGTACCGCGATCTGCCGAATTTAATTTCGAAAGTAGAAGGCGGACAGAAAGCGGTGAATGTCATTCTTTCGAAAGAAGAAACGTACGCCGATATCACTCCTGTTCGTCTCGACAGTAACGGCGTTTCCGCGTTCATCAGCATCATGCGCGGATGTGATAACATGTGCTCGTTCTGCGTCGTGCCTTTCACACGCGGACGTGAGCGTTCGCGCGATCCTGAAAGCATCGTGAATGAAGCAAAAGAACTTTTTGAAAGAGGTTATCGCGAAGTAACGCTGCTCGGCCAGAATGTGGATTCGTACGTTTTCGCCGGTGGCGGATTGAAAAAAGATATTCTTACCGAAGAACAGAAAGCGAACGCAACATCCTTCGCACAATTGCTCGAGAAAGTCGCGCTGGTGCATCCGGATCTGCGTGTGCGTTACAGCACGTCGAATCCAAAAGATATGACGGATGATGTGCTGCATGTGATGGCGAAGTACGACAACATCTGCAAATACATTCACCTTCCTGTTCAAAGCGGAAGTTCAAGAATTCTGGAAGCAATGAATCGCGGTTACACGCGTGAATATTATGAAGAACGGATTCGTGCCATCAGGCGCATCATGCCCGACTGCGGAATTTCTTCTGATATCATCACTGGTTTCTGCACGGAGACGGAAGAAGATCATCAGCAAACATTGTCGCTCATGGAATGGGCCGATTATGATTTCAGCTTCATGTTCGCATATTCCGAGCGCCCGAAAACATTAGCAGAAAGAAAATTCAAGGATGATGTTCCGGAAGAAGTGAAGAAACGTCGTTTGGCGGAAGTGATCGAGCTGCAGCAGAAATTGACTGAGCGCAGAGTAAAAGCCGGTGTTGGAAAAATCCACCGCGTGCTTATCGAAAAAACATCGAAGCGCAATGATGATAAATGGTCGGGAAGAAATTCGCAAAATATCGTGGTTGTTTTTCCGAAGGGGATGACGGAAGTCGGAGGACGGAAGACGGAGATGAAACCCGGCGACTATGTAAATGTTCTTGCGGAGAGTTGTACGATAACGACGTTAATAGGAAAGGTAATTTGATCTATGAGACGTTTCCTCAATATCGCTTTTACTTGTACAACTACCTATTGTCTATTGGGATGTTCACCATCTTCAATAACCGATGAAGTACAGAATGAAGATATCAATCAGGCTATTTATAAAGAACCGGCGGTCTGTCCGGTCAGAATAGACCAGTATAGGGGATACAGAAATCAAGATTCTACTTTAAGTGTTGATTATTCTCTTCACAACCTTACCAACACCCGGATCATGTCAGTGACAATACGAACGTATGTTACCAAAGATTTCATATTGGATAATGTATGGAAGGTTGCAAGTGAATCTGCATTCAGTGATACAACTCTTGCAACCAAATATTTTACGGAGATGAATGATCAACACCTCCATTATGAATTGCCCGGAATTGGTAAGACTGAAGGAACAAGTTTCTTTTTTGAAGTTCGCGACGTGACATTTTTCGGAGACAGCCTTATAAAAGGCTCTGGCTGGTTCCAATATGAGACAATAAAAACAGGAGGTGGACAATGACCATCCAGGAAACAAATCAACGCTTCACCATTATCGCCACCATTTCGGCGATCATCTTTTCGTGCTCGTTTGTTTCTTCCGCCAAAGCCGACACCATCGACTTCTGCAAAGTGTTCATCAAAGATTCGCTCATCTGTTCTACGAACCAGAATGATTTTGGAAAAGGGGCGCTTTACCTCGAAATTCCCAACGAAACGGATACGCTCGAAATAAAATACTTCAGTGACACAAAAGGATTCAGCGGACATGATTTTGTCGTTCGTGATTACCAGGGCAAACTCCTCACGTCATTCACAAGTGATAAAAAATTTCCATTCACTTATGTTCCATTCTTATTACCGGTAAGCATTCTTCCGCTCAATGGAAGCACGATCTTCCTGAAGGAGAATGGCAAAGAAGAACCAGTACTCAACATTGTCATTTTATCGAGACAATAATTCAAAAGAATTAATATGACCATCCAGGAAATAAAACAATGAAATCTGTCACAAAATCCAAACTCTCTGATCAACGCAGCGATCTCGCTTACTGGCTGACGAAAACGCCGGCTGAGCGCATCTCTGCATTGGAAGAGTTGCGGTTTCGCTATATAAAATTTTTCAAGAATGGATCTTTCACAAGACTTCAAAGAGTTTGTTCAATTGTTAAACAAAAATAACGTTGAATATCTTGTGGTAGGAGGCTATGCAGTCACCGCTCACGGATATCCCCGTTATACCGGCGACATTGATTTCTGGATAAAACCGGAACTTGAGAATGCCCATCGTGTTATTCTGGCTTTGCATGAATTCGGATTTGGCGAAGTTGATATCACCATTGAAGATCTCATCGTGAAGGACAATGTCATTCAACTCGGGTTTCCTCCAAATAGAATTGACATTTTGACTTCTGTTAGTGGTGTTACCTTTGAAGAATGCTGGAAGGAGAAAAGCGAAATAATGATCGACGGCGAAAAAATTCATTTTATCAGCCTCCGTCATTTGCGGATCAACAAGGAAAAGACAGGAAGAACACAGGACAAACTTGATCTCGAAAATTTACCAGAATAAAATGACCATCCAGGAAATAAAACAACGCTTCGGTATCATCGGCACGACTGCCGCGCTTGACCGTGCGATCGATATTGCAGCGCAGGTTGCACCGACCGATCTTTCCGTTCTCATCAATGGAGAAAGCGGGACGGGAAAAGAAGTTTTTCCGAAGATCATTCATCAAATGAGCACGAAGAAACACGGACCTTACATCGCCGTGAACTGTGGTGCGATTCCGGAAGGAACGATCGATTCCGAATTGTTCGGACATGAAAAAGGTTCGTTCACGGGTGCGAATGAAGCGCGCAAAGGATATTTTGAAGTTGCGGATGGGGGAACAATTTTTCTTGATGAAGTCGCGGAAATGCCGCTCGCTACACAGGCGCGTTTGCTGCGCGTGCTCGAGACGGGCGAATTCATCCGTGTGGGTTCTTCGAAAGTGCAGAAGACGAATGTGCGTGTGGTGGCTGCGACGAATATGAATTTACAGGAAGCCATTGGCCGCGGAAAATTCCGCGAGGATCTTTATTACCGGTTGAATACAGTGCCGATCGTTCTTCCTCCGTTGCGTGAAAGAAGAAATGACATTCAATTGCTCTTCCGGAAATTCGCGGCGGATTTCGCAGCGAAATACAGGATGCCGGTGATCAAACTCACGCCCGATGCCGAACATCTGCTCACAAATTATTACTGGCACGGCAATGTGCGTCAACTGAAAAATGTAACGGAACAACTTTCCATCATCGAAAAATCGAGAGAGATCGATCTGAACACGCTTTCGAAATATCTGCCTGATTCAAAAACGGTGGTCGGTGGAGTTCCCGCGCTCGCACGTACAGAAGCGGATCCGCGCGAAAGGGAATTCATGTTTCAATTGCTTTCCCAAATGCGCCAGGAACTGAACGACCTGAAATCACTCACGATGCAGATCATTCAGAACGGCGGGCGAATCACTCCTGAAATTCTCTCGCAGAACGCGCCGGTTCTTCAGAAACATTTCAATGAACTTACGCCGGTCGTTTCTGCAGATCAACCCGTGATCATTCATTCTCCCCAATGGAATAATGGAAATGAAGAAGCGCAGGAACATGAAGTATTGACGGAAGATTCGCTTTCGATACAGGACAAGGAAATTGAACTGATCAAGAAGGCGCTTAACAAACATAGGGGAAAAAGAAAAAATGCGGCGAAGGAACTCGGCATTTCGGAACGTACTTTGTACAGGAAGATCAACGAATATAAGATACAGGGATGAAGTCTTTCCGCTATATGATTTTCTGTTTTGTTGCATTGCTGATGATGCAGAGTCACACCTGCGTTCATTATGATCAGAAAGGCGGACGTAATTTCGCGGACAGCATCACTGTTTCTGTCATGACCTTCACCAATTCCGCTTCGTTGGCAAAAGCTACGTTTCCGCAAACGATGACGGAAGCTTTGCGTGATGGAATTCAGCGACAATCACGTTTGAAAATGGTTCCGCGTGACGGAATTCTCAATTATGAAGGAAGTGTTACCGGCTATTCTGTTTCACCTGTTGCGATCGCCGCGGGAGGGTCGAACCAGTCGGCCATGAACCGATTGACAATAACTTTGAATGTGAAATACACGGATGGAGTTGATGACAAGTTCAGTTTCGACAGCAACTTCAGCCGTTATTCCGATTTTTCTTCATCTGTTCCATTGGCATCGGTGGAAGATCAATTGATCAAAGATATTTCTGACCAATTGGTGCAGGACATCATCAACAAATCCATCAACGCCTGGTAAGTGAATACGCAGCAACTCATAGAATGGATGCAGCATCCGGGAATGCTGGGCAAGGACGCTTCGGCCGAACTGGATGATGTGACGCAGCGTTTTCCGTTTTTCCAGAGTGCGCAGTTGTTGTACATCAAAAGCCTTCACAACGAAAATAATTTTCTCTACAACAATCAGCTGAAGGTCGCGGCGACGTATGCCGTGAATCGGAAAGTGTTGTATGAATTGATAACGAAGAAGGAAGTCGGAAGTCGGAAGTTGGAGGCCGGAGATCAGAAAATAGAAACACCAGTCAAGACGCCGGCCGTTGCGAATGAAACGGTAGAGACGCATAGCAATGCGTCTCCTGAGAATCGCAATGCGTCTTCTGAAAAAGAAATTATTTCACCGAAATTCCCGAAGAAAAAACTGACCTCCGATCCGGATGAATGGGAATCGGGCATGATGCGCCAGTTGCAATTACTGCATCACTGGAAAACATCACCGGAAGAAATTCTGCGTCAGCGTTTACAGGAAATTGAGGCCGAGAAAAACCTTCACAAGAAACCTGGAGAGAACATCCCGACTCCGCTCGATGCGAATTCAACCAATACGACGGAAAAGATTGAAGAAAAAACACCAAGCGCTACCGATGAGATCAACACACTTCTTTATGTGCTGGTAGAACCGGACGGTGGCGAGGATGTTCAGGAGGAAGAAGAAGTAAAAGAGGAAACTTCCTGGGAAGTAAATGAACTCGAATCTGCTGCAAATACAGAATCGGTTGAGGTTCCCGAGGACAATGTCGAACAGGAGATCATACGTGAAGCGATCACTTCTTCCATTGAACTCGAAGTGGATGATACGCTGCCTTCGCTCGAAGAATTGACCGGCGCTCCGAAGAAAACATCGGAACTGAAGATCGACATTTCGACTTCGCTCAATGTGCCAAATAAATTGGCGGAGAAAAAACCGGTTCCGCGGATCGAGGTCCAGCCCAAACCGGAAGAACAAAATGTTAATTCATCAGAAGAAGTTTCGTTCGGCGCATGGCTTACCGGGTTGAAAAAACCGACAATTCAAGAGGAAAAATCGGCGCCGCAAGCGGAAGGAAACAAACTGATCGAGAAATTCATCAAGGAAGAACCAAGAATAAAGCCTTCAAAAACAGCCTTTTATAACCCGGTTAATATGGCCCGGAAGTCAGTGCAGGAGAGTGATGAATTCCTTACCGAGACACTTGCCCGTATTTATGCCAAGCAGGGAAATATCCCGAAAGCGATTCGTGCTTATCAGAAGCTTTCCTTGAAATTTCCGGAAAAAACCGTTTACTTTGCAGCCCTCATTGAGGAACTGAAAAGAACACCAACCAAATAATTTCCAAAATGGACGTAGTTATCAGCGTATTGATCATTCTCTGTTGCATCATTCTCATCCTTGCGGTTCTCGTACAGAATCCAAAAGGAGGCGGACTCGCTTCCGGTTTCCAGGGTGGCTCACAAGTCATGGGCGTTCGCCGCACAGCGGACTTTCTCGAAAAAGCAAGCTGGGTACTCGCGATCTTTCTTTTCCTTTTCAGCATCTGGGCAACCAGCCGCGTGAAAAAGGCGGAGAACGACACCAGTGCTTCCACTTCGATCACAAAAGATAAAGCAGCGGATTATAACACGATCACTCCTACCAATCCTTCCGGTACAGCAAGTCCTTTCGGCACACAACAAACTCCGCCAACGACTCCGCCAACGAAGTAACATATCTTGACTCTTGAAAAATGTCAGGTTGTCCAGTGACCCTGACATTTTTTATTTCTGGCGGAAATTCTGGCGCAATCATTACCGGAAAAAAGCAGTGGCACAGAATTCGATCAGGCATCGCGGAAAATAAATCACACACAATTAACCAATCAAAAAAAACAAGAACAATGGCTAATCCGAAGATCAAACCTCTGGCAGACCGCGTGGTAGTAGAAGCCGCAGCGGCTGAAGAAAAAACCGCGGGCGGGATCATCATTCCTGATACCGCTAAAGAAAAACCACAACGTGGAAAAGTCGTGGCTGTGGGCAGCGGAAAAAAAGATGAACCGATAACGGTTAAGGTCGGCGACACTGTTCTCTATGGAAAATATTCGGGAACAGAAGTCCAGATCGATGGTAAAGATTACCTCATCATGCGCGAATCAGACATCTTCGCTGTTATTTGATCATTTCTAATTTTTTAAAACCAATTCAAAATGGCTAAGAACATTCACTTCAACCTTGAAGCACGCGACGCCCTGAAACGCGGCGTTGATGCATTATCAAACGCAGTAAAAGTCACGCTCGGACCGAAAGGCCGCAACGTGGTCATCGATAAAAAATTCGGCGCACCAACCATCACCAAAGACGGAGTGACCGTAGCGAAAGAGATCGAGTTGAAAGACGCGATCGAGAACATGGGCGCACAGATGGTGAAAGAGGTCGCTTCCAAAACAGCTGATGTGGCCGGTGACGGAACAACGACCGCAACCGTACTCGCGCAGGCGATCGTAACGGCCGGACTGAAAAACGTAGCTGCCGGAGCGAATCCAATGGACCTGAAACGCGGAATTGAAAAAGCGGTTCATGCTGTTGTCGATTCACTGAAAAAAATGTCGAAGAAAGTCGGTGATGACAACGAGAAGATCGAACAGGTCGCTACTATTTCGGCGAACAACGACAGCGCAATCGGAAAACTGATCGCTGAAGCAATGGCGAAAGTGAAAAAAGAAGGCGTGATCACCGTGGAAGAAGCAAAAGGAACAGAAACAACCGTGGAAGTGGTGGAAGGAATGCAGTTCGACCGCGGTTACATCTCTGCTTACTTCGTTACTGACGTAGATAAAATGGAAGCAGTACTCGAGAATCCACTCGTTCTTATTTACGACAAGAAGATCTCGAACATGAAAGAATTGCTTCCTGTTCTTGAAAAAGCGGTGCAGACCGGAAAACCGGTTCTCATCATTGCCGAAGATGTGGACAGCGAAGCGCTCTCTACACTCGTGGTAAACAAGATCCGCGGATCACTGCGCATCGCCGCGGTGAAAGCACCGGGATTCGGAGATCGCCGTAAAGCAATGCTCGAAGACATCGCTATTCTCACCGGTGGAATTCTCATCAGCGAAGAGCGCGGATTCAAACTCGAGAACGCAGATCTTTCTTTCCTTGGAAAAGCAGAGAAGATCACGATCGACAAAGACAACACAACGATCGTTGGCGGTGCCGGTAAAAAAGCGGACATCACAGCGCGTGTGAACCAGATCAAAGCGCAGATCGAAAGCACAACTTCCGATTACGACAAAGAAAAACTGCAGGAGCGTCTTGCTAAACTTGCCGGTGGTGTTGCTGTACTTTATGTTGGTGCTGCTACCGAAGTTGAAATGAAAGAAAAGAAAGACCGCGTGGACGATGCATTACATGCAACACGTGCAGCGGTTGAAGAAGGTATCGTTCCCGGCGGTGGTGTTGCATACATCCGCGCGCAGGAAGGACTCGATAAACTGAAAGGCGAGAATGAAGATGAGTCAACCGGCATCCAGATCATCCGCCGCGCGCTCGAAGAACCACTCCGCCAGATCTGCGCTAACGCAGGTGTTGAAGGTTCGATCGTTGTGCA
>DATJEX010000088.1:0-5397 GCA_035496135.1 Bacteroidia bacterium | reverse complement strand
TGACGTTCGCTTTATTTGCAACCGTTGCAGCCTGCAAAGCGGTTGAATGAAAAGTCTTCTCGGCGCGTTCCAGCATCTCGTGCAGAAATGTTGATTCATGATAAAGCAGGTCGACATTTTTCACCGCCTCCGTCACTTTTTCACTGTAGCGCGTATCTGATGCGAAGGCGTAACTGCGCGAAGCATAACGGCCTTTCACGATCTCTTTATTCGGAATGATGGTTCCATTTTCCAGGTGAGCGTCCTCTCCCCTTTTCACTTTCACCAATTCCTGTTTGGGAATGGAATGTTCTTCGATCTTTTCATTGTCGAGTGAAAGTGGCTTTGGTTTCTCGCGGAAAATGAATCCGTAACAGGGAATGCGGTGTTCCAGCATGATCGTTTCCACCGTGAGCAACTGATCCTCGAAGATCACTTTCGGTTTTTCCGGATCGTGCTCATTCCAGGTGATCGCGTAATTGAGAACCGTTCCCGAAAGTTCGAATTGCAATTCAATTATTCTTCTCAATCCTTCCGGCGCGTAAATGGTAAGGCCATTCCTTCTCCCCAGCAGATGCAGCGAAGAAAGTAACCCCATCAAACCGAGATAATGATCGCCATGCAGATGAGAAATGAAAATGTGATTGATGCGCTGGAAACGGATCTTGTATCTGCGCAATTGTATCTGTGTCGCTTCTCCGCAATCGATCAGAAAAAACCGCTCAGCTATATTGAGTAACTGGGCGGTCGGAAATCTTCTGGATGTAGGCGTAGCGGAACTGCTTCCGAGAATGGTCAATTCGAAAGCAGCAGCCATTAATGCGATACAGTGATACGGCGCGTGATCACGTTCGATCCCATGCGGAATGAACAGAGATAAACTCCTTCGGCGAGATCAGCGGTCTGCAGGATGTAATGATTTCCGCCTTTTGCAACGGAGAAATTCTCGTGCCTGATCTCAGCTCCGATACAATTGTAAAGTGTCATCGAAGCGTTTCCTGCGGAAGGAACATTCAGTTTGAATTCTGTTTGTTCATCAGCAGGATTTGGTGTGTTGTTCGCGATGGAAAAAACAGCAGCATCATAACTCTGAACTCCGGCAGCCGGAAGGATCACGAGTTTGTACCCGGTAACTGTAGCAGGAAATTGTTGTGGCGTATTGAAAATGACAACGGTCGCTGTATAGTAAACAGTGATCGGGTAAACCCCGTCTGAATTCGGTCCGCCCAATTCTTCTCCGGCAGCTGCGGTTCCGAGAACTGCAACACAACCATAACCTGTTCCCGGTGGATTTGCATTCGGAGTGGTGAACGTTCCGTTCGAAGGATTCGGTAGATAACTGAAATTAGGAGCCAGTCCAATTACACTGTCGATCTGCACCTGCGTGATCGGAAAAGTTCCGAAGGAATTGCTCGTATCCGGCTTGATATGAAACTGCAGATCGGTGTTGTAGCCCGTTCCGACATATGCAACCGGCAGATTGGTTACCGTGTCAGGAATGATGGAATAATTGGTATTGTTCGCCGCTCCGAAGAGTGCAGGATTCGGCGTGCATTGCGCATACGACGCTACGGCCGCGAGAGAACCGATAATAAGAGTGTAGATCTTTTTCATCTGGAAGGGTTGAAGGAAATATCAGTCACGGCCATTGTGCTCTACATCTTCCGCAACGAGCAGATCGATAGCAGAAGTGAGATCGGTGGTGATCCGCAGAATGGAATCAAGCTGGGAGATCGAAATAAGTTTTTTTACTGGCTCCTGGAGTCCGGTGAGGATCATTACCCCATTGGCATTCTTACAAAGGCGGTTGGCAACAAGGATAGAACTGAGTCCTGAAGAATCGCAATACCTGGTTTCGGTGAGATCAATGATCAGGTTACGGACTCCGTCAGCGCTCAAAACAACAAGTTCCGATTTCAATACAGGCGCAACCATTGTATCCAGTTTTTCACTGTGCAAACGGATCAATGTATAACGCTCTCCTCTTTCTACGACAAATGGTTGATTCATAACGTCAAAAATAGCTTTTTTTTCACCCGCTTCAAAATCGGGTTTCTTCGTGTCAGTTCCCATTAGTCGTCGGTTCGGCCTGCGAGCAGATAAAGTACAGCCATTCGCACGGCAACACCATTTTCAACCTGGTCGAGAATGATGGACTGTGCCGAATCTGCAACTTCGGTAGTGATCTCCACGCCCCTGTTGATCGGCCCGGGATGCATGATCGTGATCTCTTTACCCACACTCCGCAACAATTCCATATTCAGTCCATACTGCATCGTGTATTCACGAAGTGTAGGAAAATATTTGATGTCCTGCCGTTCCAGTTGAATGCGGAGCATATTCGCCACATCGCACCATTCGAGCGCTTTCCGAAGATCGAATTCGACACGTACGCCAAGCGAAGAAATATAACGCGGCATGAGCGTGCGCGGACCACACACCATCACTTCAGCACCCGCTTTCTGCAGGCAGAAAATATTCGAGAGTGCCACACGCGAATGAAGAATATCACCGATGATCGCCACTTTCTTTCCTTTGAGTGTTCCGTGTTTTTCCCGGATGGAATACGCGTCGAGCAGCGCCTGTGTCGGATGTTCGTGCGCGCCATCGCCTGCATTCACGATACTCGCGTTGATGTGGCGTGAAAGAAATACGCACGCACCCGGATTCGGGTGACGCATGACGACCATGTCCACTTTCATCGCGAGAATATTATTCACCGTGTCAATGAGCGTCTCTCCTTTTTTCACCGAAGAATTGGATGCAGCAAAATTCACCGTGTCGGCCGACAATCGGCGTTCGGCGAGTTCGAACGAAACTCTTGTCCGCGTTGAATTCTCGAAGAACAGATTGGCAATGGTGATATCACGAAGCGAAGGAACTTTTTTGATCGGGCGGTTGATAACGTCTTTGAAGGTATCAGCGGTCGTAAGAATAAGCTCGATATCATCGGCCGTAAGTTGCTTTATGCCGAGGAGATGTTTAACGCTTAGTTTCTTCGCAGTGGTCATTCGTTCGTAATTAACCAGACCTGGTCTTCACCATCGGTCTCTTTCCATTCCACAATTACTTTTTCGGATGCAACCGTATCCACGGTTACGCCGGCGTACTTCGCCTGTATCGGTAAATTTCTGCTGAACCTCCGGTCGACGAGTACAAGCAATTCCACATCCGCAGGTCTGCCGAATGCCATCATCGCATCCAGACCTGCCCTGATGGTTCTCCCGGTGAACAACACATCATCGATCATCACCACATTCTTATCCTCGATGATGAAATCAATATTTGTCCGGTTGGGCACAAGTCCTTTTCTGCGGAAGTCATCACGATAGAATGTGACATCAAGTTCTCCCATCAGGATATTGTCCTTTTTGAGGATCTGCTGCAGTGTTTGATGGATGCGCTTGGCCAAAAAGATCCCTCTCGGCTGAAGCCCGATGATGACGGAATCGGAAAAATCGTTGTGCACTTCGATCAACTGGCGGCAAAGACGATTGATCGTTATGGAAAATTGCTTCGGAGTAAGAATCAGGCGTGGAGCCATAACCGGCTGACAAAGATACTTATTCGCTTCAGGCGGGGAAATGTGCGCGGGGAATGTTATCCAAAAAAATCAACACTACCTGATCCTGTTCCCGGTTTCCGGATCGCAGGTGATGGTATCCCGTTTTGTTCGCTTGCCCGGTATAGGAAGATCGACGAAGACCACTTTATCGGGATACACCAATGGCGCTTCAAACTTTTTGAAGGCATTATTATTCTGGTTGAACAGCGAATCCAGTTTCCAGTCGAATATTCCCGCGTCCATGTTGATCTTGCCCACCATTCCCAAAGTGGTCACATAGATCCTGTCGTTGTCAACTACCGGCGGACCGGGACTCGGGGCTTTCTCTACATATTTCCAATCCGGCTTGTTCATTCCGGTCTTGTAGTATGCGAAATAGGTTTTGACACCTTCATGATCTGTTTCCTGCCAATTCACAAAAAAACCTTCTCCTCTTTTGAAAATATAGATCTCGTCTACCATGAATTCGGCTTTCAGATCGAACAGCAATTTTCGGTTTTTGTTCAGGCTGTCCGTTTGTTCTACTTTGCCTTTATAGGAGCAGATAAAATATTCTCCGTTCACTTTGAGATGCGCGTCTTCGAATGGAGTTGTGGCGATCTTGATGAAATGCTGGGGATAGATCAATCCGGGCTTCAAACCTGAAACGGTTTTTGCAGTATCGATCTTTTTCTTAACCGGGACGTCGACAACGGGTGGTGTGCCGCACGACCAGGAAATGAATGCGGACAAAAAAACACTGAATGGAAGAAGGAGAAGTTTTCTGTTCACCTTACAAAAATAGCACAGGAAAGGGATCAGCGCTGATTATTGATGTGATAATTCTCCGCGTTGGTATAAGCGATGTATTTCTGCCGGATGTAAGTCGCCAGTTCAAAGTCGCTGGCACCTTTGAGCATCGATTCCGGAATGTTCAGGTAATCGATAAAAGCATCAAACTGGTCTTCGCTCAGATCGATCACTCCTGCTTTTACATATGTTCTGAAAAGTTCCTTGAGGATCTCCCGCTTTTTATCTTCATTTTCCATCATCGCCACGAATGCTCTTGACTTTCCATCCCGGCTGTAGCGTTCATAAAGAAAAGTGATCGGGCTTTCAAATGCATCTGTCGCTCCAATGGTGCTCCGTGTCTGTTCCACACCGATGTCCTGTCGTTCCCGCTGGATCTCGCCGAGATCTTTTACCGGGTGAATGATCACTGAACTGAGATAATTCTCTTTCATCGACAGCCCGATCCTCACAAAATAGGATTGCTTCGCGGTTGAATCGAGGAAACAGATGCGCACCATTTCGTAACCGCCCGAACTGATCTGAAACGTGTCGGATCGCAATCCGGATAATGAGAACACTGCGCCGGGCGCACAACTCATTCCCATTCCTGTCCGCTTGTTCACCACGATGGGAACAATGGCATTGGAACTGTCGTGAATATCATAGACGCAGCCTTTCACAACAATGTTCTGCGTATCCTGCGCATGCGCACCGATCGAGAAGAGAAAGAAAAGGAATGGGATCGCTTTTTTCAAGAGGATCGGCGGGATTTAAGCCATTTGTACACACGGCTTCTCTTTTGATTGTTGGTCCTCCTGTTGGATGCATTGTTGTTCTTCGCCGATTGGGGTAATCGCTTTCTCAGGTTCCAGCTGGCTCCGAAAAAAAATCCGGTATCCGAAATACTCAGCAATTCATTATTTCCTGAAGCGAAACGGAATCTGAAATCGGCCGAAACGGAAAAATAGCGCCCCAGGTCGCGTTCGAGTCCGCTTCCGAGTGTTCCGTATATCCAATGGTCGGTAAGTGTCATTCCGATCTGGTAATTCCGGTTGTCATTCCACGAAGGGCCGATATATGTT
>DATJEX010000087.1:0-3932 GCA_035496135.1 Bacteroidia bacterium | reverse complement strand
CCGGCGTGAATCATGATCGGGTGAATACGATCACTTCTACTTTCAGCGCTAAGATCGATCCGACAGAAACTTCAGGTGTGCAGGTTTTCCCTGCTGATACTGTCGCCGCGATCGTAACCTATTCCGGAATTCACCCGTGGTACCTTCATGGTTACTTCGGCAATCAAACGATTCACATCGGGCCGGAAGAATCCTTCTTCTCCGTTTTTCACAAAGTGCGTTCCGGTTCACTCGGACTGGATTCGCTGAAAATGTCATTGACGCTTGACAATTATGTGGGAATGGATTCGCGCGTTACGATCAACAACATCTGGTCGAGGAATACGCACACGGGAAATTCGGTTTACCTGGCTAATTCCATCATCGGCACACCGATCAATATCAATCGCGGCATGTTGACGAATTCCGATCCGCCGGTCACGCCCGATCATCATCTTTTTGTTTTTGATAATTCCAATTCCAACGCAAAAGCATTGCTGGAGAATGTTCCGGATGAGTTGGGTTACGATGTAACGCTGCTCACGAATCCGCTCGGAAATGTTTCGGCGAATAATGATTTCCTCTACACCGATTACGGCATCGACGCGAAGCTGAATGTGGAAATGCCATTGAATTTCTTCGCCGATCAACTCGTGATTGCCGACACCACGAATATTGATTTCTCGTCCATCAAGAATAAAGAGAACATCGAGAAAGGAACCCTCACACTTCACGCACAGAATGATTTTCCGTTCTCGGCATCGGTGCAATTCTTTCTCGTTGACGCGAACAACAACGTGCTCGATTCGCTCGTCGCTCCCCCGGGAACGATCGTTTCCGGCATCACAGGAATGCTGAACAACTATCTCGTGGCGACAGGTTTCGCTTCATCGGAAGTCCGCATTCCATTGACCGCAACACAAACACAGGCCCTGCTGAACAGCACGCACATCATCATGCGCGCGATCTACGACACCAACTCAGCGCCTACTTACGTGAAGATCTTCGACACCAACCGCCTCGACCTGCAACTCAGCGCCGACTTTGATTATCTCGTGAATTGATATGAAAAGAATATTCTTCCTTCTGTTTACTGTTACAGGGATACAGCTTTCGTACGCCCAGGATCCACAGGTGTTCGCTTACAAACCTGTTTGGCCCGATCCTTCCGCCGGACTCCTGCACAGTTTTGGGATCTCCGCCGAATATTCAGCAGCATCAGATGGATTGAGTAACGCATTCCTGCAGCATTTCTACACTGGCGGATTCATTGATTCTTCCGAAAAACAAAGAGAAGAAGCTCATTTACTTCCAACGAATCGCTTCGGTGCGTACAGTGGTTTGTCCGTCGCGTATTCCTGGAAAAACAAAGCGGACACGATCCGCTGGGAATTCACGCTTGCGTACCGCGATCGTCAATCCATTTTCGGTTCATTCACCAATGATGCATTCAAGCTCGCGTTCGAAGGAAATCGCCCGTTCCTTGGTTCAACTGCCGACATCAGCGGAACGAAAATGACATTGCTTCACTGGCAACAGATGCAGTTTGAAGCGAAATATTTTTCAGCCGACATGCGTTCTGAAATGGTCTTCGGCGTTTCTTTTTTGAATGGCCAGCAATTCCAGGAAGCGAATATCCGCACCGGAAAATTATTCACGCAAAGCGACGGCACGATGCTCGACGCGACCGTCGATGCTTCCTACTACTCGAGTGATACGCTGACAAAAGGATTCGGCAGCAGGAACGGCGCAGGCAATTGTTTCAACTTCCGCTTCTCCACCATTCTTGGTGATACGGCAGCGCGTTTTCATTCGCAACTCATGTTCAGCGTGCAGGATCTCGGGTACATCCGCTGGAATCCGCATTCGCAGATCTACTCAGTTGATACTTCCACGCAATTCAGGGGCGTCGACGCATCCGATATCGTTCTCAATCCTGATAATATTTCCGGTATTCCTTCTTCCGATTCACTGATCGGTGAACCAAAGAACGGCCAGGTCATTTCATTTTTGCCGATCGGGATCCGCGCGCGTTACATATTACTCACGCCTTTCCAGTGGTGGGCCGGAGTGGAAGCGCGCATCTGGAGTTACACGGGCGCATCCACGCAATACACGATGTTCGGCGGATGGAGAACAAAAGATTTCAAATGGAGTTTTTCGGGCGGAGCTTCTTACGGCGGATTCGGTGTTCTGCAATTCCCGCTCCAGGTAAGTTATTCGCCCTGCAAAAATTTCGCGATGTCGCTCGGAACGCTTAACGCCGGTGGATATATCGTGCCGAAGAAAATGCACGGAGAAGGAATGTTCACGAATCTTTCATTCGCATTCTGATGAAGAAACTATTTTTCATAACACTGACTCTGATCTCTGCATCACTGGTTGCGCAAACCGCAGCGAAATGGGAGAATGTTTATGGAGGGCCGGGGATTGAGAATGGATACGATGTGAAATGTTATTTCAATCGTGGATACGTTGCAGTTGGAAGTTCAGGAAGTCTTGGTGTGAGTGATGGATATCTCGTGCGGACAGATACGATCGGCATTACGATGTGGGAAAAATTCTACGGAGGAAATAATGTGGATGTGATCCGTTCCATACATGTGCTTCCCGATTCCGGATTTATCATGGCTGGATATTCCAATTCAGCTGGTAATGGCGGATATGACGGTTGGTTGATCAGGGCAGATAAAAACGGAGATACACTCTGGACAAAATATATAGGCACGAGTAACTGGGATTTCTTCTATTCCGTTTATCCCACATGGGACGGGGGATTCGTGATCGCAGGAGGAACTTACGGACAGGGAATGGGTGATGAGGATATGTATTTTGTAAAAACGAATTCTTCGGGAGATACTTTGTGGACAAAAACATACGGTGGAACAAGAACAGATGAAGCGAGAGGAATAATTCAGACGGGAGATTCGTTGCTTGCCGCTTGTGGTTTTTCCGATGATCTTGGAGATACATTGGGTGATTCCTGGATGCTTCGTATGGATCAGAATGGAGATACCCTGTTTACAAGAACGTATGGCAACACGACTGCAATGGACAAAGCATACGGCATCGCCTGTGTGAATTCCTATGGTTGGTTATTGACAGTTGGTGAGACGACGATCAGCGGAGATCCTTCTGCTTATTTGTGGTACATGAGCATGACTGGAAATACTTTTCTGACGCAGACATACGGTCCGGCAGGCGAAGATTTCTTTTCCTGCATTGTTGGTTCAGATGCCGGACATTACGGAATGGCCGGGCTTACCAGCGGACTCGGAGCCGGCAATGGTGATTTCCTTTTCAATTCAGATCTATCCATCACCACGTTCGGATCGCTTCAGTCCGATATCGCTTATGGAATTGATACCGGATATGCAGGTGGTTACATCATTTCCGGAACCAGCGAGAGTTTTGATCTCGGCAATCAGCAGATGTTTCTCGTGAAGACCGATACCGATGGATACTCCACGAATGTTCTGGGCATTCATGAATTGATCACAGCAACATCTTCGCAACAGGCGGGCGTTTATCCCGTACCTGCCAACGATCAGCTGATCCTGAGTATTCCTTCTTCCGGAAACAGTTCTGCCAATGAAATTCAGATCTGCGATATCAGTGGACGTGTCATTCACGACGAACAGAATGTGGGATCCACGTTCACAGATGGAACCGAGCTTTTCTCCATCGCAACGGTGACCATGGTGGATGGAATTTATTTCGCCCGCATCTCAACAACGGAATCAGGAACATACACGGCTAAATTCATCATCCAACATCACTGATCATGAAAACAGGAACGATCAAACAAAAAGCAAAATTCAAGGCATCTCCCGAAGAAGTTTATGAATTGCTGATGGATTCAAAAAAACATTCCGCGTTCACTGGCGCAAAAGCAAAGATCGGTAAGAAGGAAGGTGATCCATATTCGGCTTATGACGGTTATATTGTCGGAA
>DATJEX010000086.1:0-3991 GCA_035496135.1 Bacteroidia bacterium | reverse complement strand
TCGTCACACTCAACACGAACAAAGTGACGTATCTCGTTCACAATACATTCAATTCCATGGTCACGCTCAACACTTCGTTTGGAGAAGAAACAGAACGCTGGCTGAAAAATCTCGTGAAGAAATCGAATCCAATTTCCGGTGTGTCTGAAAAGCAGCGCATGCGTTTTTTCAACATCCTCAACGAGAAGATCGGGAAAACACGAGATCATATTCTGAACAACCAGTAGAGCATGAAGCACAGGCTGAATGAAACGGAGCTGAAGGATTTCCTCGAGTCGAAAGTTTCATTCTACGATCAGCCGTCCTTCATTTCAAATGACCCGGTAAGTATTCCGCACCTTTTCCGGAAAAAAGAAGATCGTGAGATCGCCGGATTCCTTGCCGCTACCATTTCGTGGGGACAACGCCCGGTCATTCTGAAGAATTCTCTTCGAATAATGGAGTTGATGGAAATGGATCCGCATGAATTCGTGCTGAACGCGGGTAAGCCGGAATTCAAAAAACTTTCTTCGTTCGTTCACCGCACGTTCAACGGAACCGATCTGACTTTCTTCATCGCTTCACTGAAAAATATTTATTCCGGCCACGGCGGACTGGAGCATGCGTTCGGAAAAAATGAGTCAGTGAAAGATTCCATTCTTCATTTCCGTCAATTGTTCTTCTCGATCAAACATCCTGCGCGTGTTCGCAAACATGTTTCGGATCCTTCTTCCAATTCTTCCGCGAAACGGCTGAACATGTTCCTGCGCTGGATGGTGCGGAAAGATGATCACGGTGTTGACTTCGGGATCTGGAGGAATATTTCTCCCGCGCAATTGCGCATCCCGCTCGACGTGCACGTGGGCAACACCGCGCGCAAACTCGGATTACTGAAAAGAAAACAGGACGACTGGAAAGCCGTTGAAGAACTGACGGAACGTCTGCGTGATTTCGATGCGGATGATCCGGTGAAATATGATTTTGCTTTGTTCGGTTTGGGGATCAATGAAAAATTCTGATCGCGTACTAACTACGAACAAAACCCGGAAGTAAGAACCACTAATGATTCGGAATTCAGCGGTTCGTAGTTTCGCATCAGTTCGCCGTTAGTACCCTCAATAAGTCTTTCCCTGCAATCGCAAAGAATCCTTCAATGACTTGGTGAAGATCTCTCTTCCCATCGCCGGCTCTTTCAATTTCATTTCACGGAAATCCGTTTCATCAGCCAGGTCGAATGCAGTGTCTTTATTTGCATTGATGAGTGTCTTTGTGAGAATAGAAGCGGTCTCGGGATAATAATAGTAATCCACGAACTGCTGATCATCGGGCGTGACCTGTATGAGATGTTTTCCGAAGAGATCCGATGTGTAGAGAATGACCGCATCGTTCTTGTTATAGATACTGTCATTGTTCACATCCTGTTTCACCACGCGATAAAGGATCATCGGGTTCACGAACTCCTTGTGGATCGCGAATGAAAGAATATGAAAAGTGTCTGACATCAGCTGATAAGTTGTGCCTTTCACTTTGTCATAGAAAAGAATATTCCGGATGTCGAATTCATTTTCATTGTTATTCACGTACTCCGTACCCCTGCAGGCATTCGCATCATAAAAATTTTCCGAGGTATTTGCAGTCAGGCACATCGTTGCACATCCATTCACAAAATCACTCGCATTTCTTTCTACCGGAGCTTCCGTGACACTCGGTTGATAATCGGATCCGACAGGGAAAATAAGCGTATTCTCAATTCCGCAATCGAGTGGATTGCCAATGACGAGCGAAGGTTTCGGCCTGGGTTTAACCGCAGTTGTTTCTTTCACTTCGTGCTTACACGAACAAAGAAGTGCGAACAGGGTCGCAGGGATCAGTATTTTTTTCATGGTTTCGTTTTGTTGGTTGCCGTGTCAATACTATGAATAACATGAAAGCGAGTCCAGTCAATTAACGTTCCTTGGAATTCTTTATCAGAATAAATGCAAATTAACAACTGGTGTAGGCGGGAACGAAATGCGAAATCACCCGGCTGCGCGGGTGTGCGAATATGCGAAGTGCGAATATGCGAAGTGCGAATATGCGAATTCGAAATTCCGTTGTTCGAACTACGCATTTTCGCACACCGATCTTCGATCGGTGAATTCGCAGTTCGTTCCCGCTTTTTTTCTACCTTCAACTTCCAATTTATCACAATGAAAAAATTCATTCTCCCTCTCTTCATCCCGTTGCTTATGCACGGGCAGAAAACAATTCCGGTCGCTCCCGATCCCAAACCAACTTCAGCAACAGATCGTCTCGCCGGACTTGCTTTGCGCAAAGCGTGCGAAGATCGCTCAGTCGTCAATAATGTCGCGTTCCGCAGTGTTGGCCCTTCCGTGATGAGCGGACGTGTGGTTGACATCGACGCGAATCCTGCCGATCCGACGATCTTCTATGTCGCTTATGCCTCGGGCGGAGTCTGGTTCACGAATAATAATGGAACAACGTTCTCCCCGGTGTTCGACCAGGAATCTTTGCTCGACATTGGTGACATTGCAGTGAACTGGAGCGATCCATCCTCTCCCGAGATCTGGGTTGGAACCGGCGAAAATAATTCGAGCCGTTCTTCTTATTCCGGAACAGGAATTTTCCACAGCGCCGATGGAGGAAAAACATGGGAGAACAAAGGTTTGCCTGAATCGCATCACATCGGAAAGATCCTCCTTTCACCAACCGATAAAAAAACAGTTTGGGTCGCGGCGATCGGACATTTGTATACGCCGAATAAAGAAAGAGGCGTTTACAAAACAACAGACGGAGGAATTACGTGGAGACAAACGTTGTTCATTGATGATATGACCGGAGTGATCGACATGTTCCTTGATCCGGCAAATGCAAATACGATGTACGCCATCGCATGGCACCGCGACCGCAAGGCGTGGAATTTTACAGAAGGCGGAGCGAAATCCGGAATTTATAAAAGCATCAATGGTGGTGAAGCGTGGAATCTCATCACAGGAGCAGGAAGCGGATTTCCGCAGGGAGATGGTGTGGGAAGGATCGGCCTGAATATTTTTCCAGGCAAGAGCAACATCATTTATGCGATCGTCGACAATCAAACCACATTGCCCGACACCGCGAAGAAAAAAGATCTGACTTCAACGGATCTCCGCGCTATGACCAAAGATCAATTTCTCGCGATGGATCCGACGAAGCTGATCAAATTTCTGAAAGACAATAATTTTCCGGAAAAATATAATTCGACTGTAGTGATCGAAATGGTGCGGAGCGGAAAAATTCTTCCGTCGGCACTCGCGGATTACGTTTCCGATGCTAACTCAGATCTGTTCGACAAACCTATTACAGGAGCGCAGATCTATCGTTCGGATGATGCCGGCATCACCTGGAAAAAAATGAATGAGAAGAATATTGAAAATCTTTTCTACACCTATGGATATTATTTCGGTAAGATCTGGGTCTCGCCTTTCGATGAGAACGAATTGTTCATTGCAGGAGTTGAATTGATGAAGAGCACAGACGGTGGAAAAACTTTCAAACCATCCAATGGAGAAAATCAGCACGGCGACCATCACGCCATGTGGATCGATGCGAACCGCAAAGGACATATCATCAATGGAAATGATGGTGGTGTGAATATTTCGTGGGATGACGGCGCCACCTGGTTCAAGGCGAATACACCTGCTGTCGGACAATTCTATTCGGTGAATGTGGATATGGCGACACCATACAATGTTTACGGTGGATTGCAGGACAATGGCGTGTGGTGCGGACCGAGCAACTATCAACCTGATCTTTCCTGGTATGGAAGCGGACAGTATCCGTACAAATCCATTTACGATGGCGATGGTATGCAGGTGCAGGTGGACACGCGTGATAACAACACGATCTACGCGGGATATCAGTTCGGACATTATGCGCGCATCAATAAAGCGACGGGAGAAACGAAAGCACTCTGGCCCGAAATGGAATTGGGCGATCAACCAATGCGTTTCAACTGGCAGACACCGATCCTTCT
>DATJEX010000085.1:0-6430 GCA_035496135.1 Bacteroidia bacterium | reverse complement strand
GGTGTCCGACCTGTCACATCATGCTGAGAACGTATGAGCGGAATAACGATCAGTTCAAAAAACGAAACGTTTGTGTAATGGGAATCGGCCCCGTTCCGCAGGGCGTGAATAAAGCGATGGTGGAAAAGATGAGTATCTCTTTTCATATTCTTTCGGACGACAAACAGGAAGCGCTGAAAAAATATGGGATCACTTTTCTTGAGCCGATGATGGGACAGACCTACGAGATCGGATCGCCATTGCCCGCTTCCATTCTCATTGACAAAAAAGGGATCGTGCGCCACATCTGCCGTGCCGATCGTGCCGGAGAATTTTTAAACCCGATGCAGATCTTTGCTGTATTGGAAAAAATGGATCAATGATAACAGTCGTCATTATTTGCGCAGTAGTTGCCGTTGCCGCCATCATCGCCGCGATCGTTTTCATGGTCTCACAGAAGAAAATGAAATCTGAATTCGATGGATTCAGCAAGAAGATCAATAATTACCAGAGCATCATCGACCAGGCGAATGATGCGATGATCGTCATTGATATCGTTGACGGAAGAATTCACCAGTCGAATCCGAGCGCCGCTGCACTGCTTGGTTATTCACAGGCGGAGCTCGCGAAGAAGTCCTTGTTCGATCTGCATCCGAAAGAATATCTCGATAAAAGTTCATCGGTGGTCGCTGATGTTTGGGAAAAGGGCGGACTCATTTACAAAGACATTCCTTTCGTGACGAAGAAAGGCGATCTGCTCCCGGTGGAATGTTCGGCGAAGGTTGCACCGTTCGCAGGACGTCCCGCCATTGTGATCTACGCACGCGACATCACGGAACGACTGAAACTGGAAGGCGAGATCAAAATTCAGAACGAGATCATCGAGCAGAAGAACAAGGACATCACCGACAGTATCAATTACGCGAAAAGAATTCAGACTGCGATTCTCCCGACAGAGGAAGAAATGGCGAAAGTGGCGGATGAATATTTTGTTTTCTATCGCCCGAAGGATATTGTGAGCGGCGATCTGTATTGGGCGACAACGGTGACGACGACTCCGGCGAGCGGAACCCAGGAAAAATTTTCGCTGATCGCAGCGCTGGATTGTACCGGACACGGCGTACCCGGCGCATTCATGAGTATCGTCGGCCACACCATTCTCGAACAAACGATCACCGAACCGAATGTGAATTCTCCCGCACAGGCGCTCGACTTCCTGAACAAGGGCGTGATCAAAACGCTCAAGCAGAAAGCGACGGATGATTTTTCCATCAAGGACGGAATGGACATCGCCATGTGCGCGATCGATTTTGGGAAAAAGAAAGTGCAGTTCGCCGGCGCCAACAACCCGATGTATCTCATCCGCGAAGGAAAACTGATCGAGATCGACGGAGACAAACAACCGATCGGCGCTTACCTGAAAGACCCGAAGCCGTTCAGCAATCACGAAGTGAACCTGCAGAAGAATGACTGCATCTATATTTTCACGGACGGAATTCCGGATCAGTTCGGCGGGCCGAAAGGAAAAAAATTCAAGTACAAACAGCTCCAGGAATTGTTGCTGAAGAATTCATCACGCCCGATGAAAGAGCAAAGAGCGGAACTGGTGAAAGAGATAGACGCGTGGATGAATTTTTCGAAAGATGGTAAAGGCGGATATGAGCAGACCGATGATATGCTCATCATTGGTATCCGCATCCACTGATCCATATTCAACCGTTGTACAGGATCATGAATGGAACGCACGACAAATTGATTGAAGAAGATCCGCAGAAGAAAATGGATCTGTTGCACGACAGGATCCTCGCGCTTCGTTCCTCCGATCATTTATTGACAGAACAACTCGCGCAGCATTTGCTCGAAATGGCGGTGACGAACGCGGATGAACTTCACCAGGCGAACGCACTTCGTTTCCTGGGAATGGCCAGCGATGGGAAAGCGGATTACAGCAAAGCCATTCTGCATTACGAAGAAGCGAAAAGATTATTCCAGAAGTCTGACAGGAAAGCGGAAGTGGTCGTCGTGAACAATCAGCTCGGAAAGATCTTCGCCAACATCGGGGATTATTCACGGGCCATTGACTATTTCGAGGACAGCCTGCGTTTGTCGCGGGAATTGAAAGATGATCTGAGCGAAGCCAACACGCTGAATGCATTCAGTGTGATCTACCAGCGCAGCGGGAATGCCGAGAAAGCGGCCGAGATGGCGCAGCGTTCCATGGAGCAGGCCAAACGTTCGGGACACAAAAGGATCGAGGCGATATCGGGATTGAATCTCGGCAATGCGTATGGGTTGAAAAATTTCTGGAGTCTCGCGGTGAAGACATGGGAAGACTCACTCGCGATCTTCCGCCAACTCAACGAGGCTCCGCTCATCGGAAGTGCACTCGGGAATATCGGCATCGCGTACCTGCGCATGGGAAAATTCGAACAGGCGGAAGATTTCATCCGTCAGTGTCTCGCCATCAAAAAAGAGCAGCACGATGTGTATGACATTGCACGATCGTATCACAATCTCGGAACGGTACTCTGGAAGAAAGGCAATATCGATGAGGCGAGAGAACTTTTTGCGCAGGCGTTGTCCATGGGCGAAAGTGCGCGCGCGAAATCCATTCACGTGGAGATCTACGGCGATCTTTCGGAATTGCTGAAAGAATCGGGCGACTACAAGCATGCGCTCGAAACATTCGAGCAGTATCACAAATTGTCGGGCGAACTTTTTTCCGAAGACATGAATCTCAAGATGAATTCGCTGCAGATCCGTTTCGAAGTGGAGAAGATGGAAAAGGAGAATGAGATCTACCGGCTGAAGAATATCGATCTCGCCGAGGCGAATAAACAGATCACTTTGCAGAAGGAAGAGATCGAAAAAAAGAACGATGACATCACGGCGAGCATTCGTTACGCGCAACGCATACAGGAAGCCTTGTTGCCGCAGGAAAGTGCATTGAAGAATGGATTCAGCGACGCTTTTGTCATTTATGAACCCCGCGATATGGTGAGCGGTGATTTTTACTGGTCACTGCACAGTGATAAAACGGTGTTCTTCGCCGTGGCGGATTGTACAGGGCACGGAGTGCCTGGAGCGCTGATGAGTGTGATGGGCGCATCGTTTCTTTCAGAGATCATGAACGAACGCGGAGTGGCCGATCCGGCCGAAGCGTTGAATCTTCTCCGGCTGAAAGTGATCACCGCGCTGCACGGGAAGGAAAGGGAAAATGAGAACAGCAGTGATGAAAAGTTACGCGACGGAATGGATATCGTGCTTTGTCGTTACGAACCTTCGGTGAAGAAACTCAGTTTTGCCTGCGCGAACAATCCATTGTGGATCCTGCGTGATGGAAAGATCATTGAATTCGAAGCGGATAAATTTCCGGTCGGGCGGCATCATGGCCAAATGAATTATTTCCATTCGCAGGCCTTCGAAGTGAAAGAAGGTGACCAGTTGTTTCTTTTCACCGATGGATTCGCGGATCAATTCGGCGGACCGAAAGGAAAAAAATTCGGTTACAAACAATTGCGCGACCTGCTTGTTGCGGTTCACGACTTGCCAATAGCGGCGCAGAAAAGAAAAATTGAAGAGAAGATGAAGGAGTGGAGAGGAAATGCAGAACAGGTCGACGATATTTTATTGCTGGGCTTCCGCATATAAGTATTCGCTAATTTCACTGAACGAACATGAAGCAATTCCGGCGGCTCCTCTGGATCATCTCTGCACTGGCTTTTTTCTCCTGTCATAACGATGGGGAAAAGAACGCATCAGCCGTTGATTCAACTGCGCATTCGCAGATCCGTTATCCACTCACCAAAGATCTTGACACGCTTCATCAATATCTGAAAATTGTTGGCCACGACACCGATCACGTGAACGTGCTGAATAAAATGGCGTGGCAATATGCGCGCAGGAATCCCGACACCACGCGTGTGATCGAGTATGAAGCGCTGGCGCTGGCGCGGGAATTGCATTTCGCTACTGGTGCGGCAAGGGCGCTGCATAACATCGGTTACGCTTATTCACTAACGGGCGATTACGACAGCGCGGTGTATTATGTGCGTAAGTCGCGCGTGCTTTTTGATTCCACGGGATTTGTGAATGGACAGATCTCCGCGTCGAATACACTGGGCGGGATCTATAACGAAAAAGGTGATTATGATTCGGCGCTGTACTGGTATCTCGATTTGCTGAAGACGGCGGAGAACGCGGGAAATGCGGAAGCGGAAATGTCGGCGTACAGTAATATTGGTTTGTTGTATTCTTACAAGCAGGATTACAAATCGTCGCTGGCCTATCTGCGGAAAGGACTTGCCCAGAGCAGGGAGAAGGGAAACAAAGGAGTGGAAACGACCACGATGGTCAACTTCGGAAAAGTTTTTGGTGATATGGGTTTGTACGATTCCACGTTGTACTACAATCAACTTGCTTACCGGAACAAAAAAGAATCACACGATCTGAATGGAATGGCGACCATTCTCGTGAATAATGCGATGGCGTACGAGGAAAAGAAAGATTTTGATCTTGCTGTCATTTACAGCGATTCCGCTTTGCAGCTTGAGCAGCAGATCGATGATAAGCGCGGTGAAGCGATCACACTCATCAGTATTGCTTCGCTCAACAGGAGCATGAAGAAGAACGATGTCGCACTTGCGTATCTAAAGCGTGCACGGATAATGCTTGATTCCACCGATGCGAAAGATGTAGAGCGGAGTTTATATGATACGTATGCCGCGGTTTACGCCGACCAGGGCGATTATCACAACGCTTATCTCGCGCATCTCGAATTTTCCAGGCTGAACGATTCTGTTCTTGGAGAACAAAGTAACCGTGACATGACAGAGATGGAAGCAAAGTATGAATCGGAGAAGAAGGATAAGGCCATCGTGTTGCTGCAGAAAGATCAGCAGATTCAGCAGGCTGAGATCGACCGGAAGAACAGCGAAGCGAGAAGAAAGTCATTACAACTCTATGCATCCATTGCTGTTCTTGCGCTCGTGTTGTGTTTTGCTGTTTTCATCTTCTTCAGTTTGAAAAGGAATGTGCGGCTGAACAGGATCCTTGCGCAGAAGAATTCGCTGATCGAAGAAAAGAACAAGAACATCACCGACAGTATCAATTACGCGAAACGGATCCAGGGCGCGATGCTCACGTCCGATAATTTCCTGAAAGCAAATCTTCCCGATCATTTTATTCTCAATCGCCCGAAAGATATTGTGAGTGGCGATTTTTACTGGTCAATGAAAAGTGCGGACGGAAAATTATTTTTCGCTACTGCCGATTGTACCGGTCATGGTGTTCCGGGTGCGTTCATGTCGCTCATCAGTGTAAGTTTGCTCAATGAAATTGTGACCGACAAAAAATTATCGGAACCTGCAGCGATTCTTGATCAGTTGCGTTCCGAGATCATTCATTCGCTGAATCCAGACGGAGAAAATAATTCTATTGACGGTTCGATGAATGAGAGTGGCGTGATGGACGGAATGGATGCGGTGTTGTGTGCGTATGATCTTCAGAAAATGAAACTGGAATTCGCTGCGGCGAATAATCCGCTCTGGCTGTGGCGCGACGGGGAGATAAAAATATTTTCGCCGGATAAAATGCCGGTGGGAAAACATGAAGGCGAACAGAAACCTTTCCGCAATCAATCGATCGAACTGAAAAAGGGAGACATCATCTACACGTTCTCCGACGGATTCGCCGATCAATTCGGTGGGCCACAGGGAAAGAAATTCAAATACAGCCAGCTTCAGTCGTTGCTGCTTTCAGTTGCTGCGTTGCCAATGAAGGAACAACGGGAAAAACTGAATGCTGAATTCTCGAATTGGAAAGGGCATTTGGAACAGATCGATGATGTGCTGGTGGTGGGAGTGAGGATCTGATCACTTCTTCTTCCTCAACGTGATCGTCGTGATCTCCGGCCACACACCAACTCTTCCGGGGAAAGCGAGAAATCCGAAACCGCGATTCACATACAAATGACGTTTCGATTCCTCGTACATGCCTGCCCAGTGCGGGTATGCGAATTGGATCGGGGAGAATTTCAACCACGGAATTTCCACGCCCATCTGCGCGCCGTGCGTGTGGCCCGAGAGTGTGAGATGCACTTGCGTCGGATGTTGTGATACGATATGATCGAAGTGCGAAGGATCGTGTGAGAGGAGAATTTTGAACGCATCTTCCGGAACTCCAACGAGGGCTTTATCGAGATCACCAGCCAGCAAAAATCCTTTTCCCCAGTCTTCCACGCCGAGCAGGTAAATTTTCTGCCCATCCTTTTCAATCACACGGTTCTCATTCTTCAAAAGATCGAATCCAAGTTCCTTCTCAATTTCCGCGAGACGTTTCATGCTCGCCAGGCGTTCTTCTTCCGACCAGTCGAGATACATGCCGTAATCGTGATTGCCGAGAATGGAAAATTGTCCGTAAGGCGCGCGCATGTTGTTGAACACATCCATCC
>DATJEX010000084.1:0-3763 GCA_035496135.1 Bacteroidia bacterium | reverse complement strand
AACTGGAGCCAAATGCGAGCGTCATTGTTGCGAGTAAAAAAAACCTACGGAGTTGCACTGGGATATTCATGTCGGAGAATTGAACTTGCGTCGGGTTGAAACGTACAGTCAAGTTAATTCTTCCTGCCCTATTTACCAATTCTATGGTTCGAATTTGAAAACCTTTCAGTCAAGCAAGCGGTCCATGTCCTTTATTCCGATCGTTTTTTGTGCCACTCAACAGAAAGGAATGACTTGAAAAAAATCCAATTCGTTTGGCTCAACACGTCCTTAGTTTGCCGTCCCAGGTCTCATGTCTTTCCTCTCACGTCCTTTCGCACTACGCTTTCTTCACAAACTCCGACTTCAATCCCATCGCACCGAATCCATCGATCTTACAACTGATGTTGTGATCGCCTTCCACTAATTTGATGTTCTTCACTTTCGTTCCGGCTTTCACCGGTTTGGGAGCGCCTTTTACCGGAAGATCTTTGATCGTTACAACAGTATCGCCGTCGTGGAGTTCGTTTCCATTCGAGTCAAGAACTTTGCCGGAAGTCTCAGGTACGGTCTCTTCTGTTTTTTCTTCGGGGTTCCATTCATGGAGACAGTCGGTGCATACCTGTACTGTTCCGTTGAAGTAGGTGTATTCGTAACCGCATTTCGGGCATTTGGGAGTATCGGACATCGGAAATTATTTTGCTCGCACAAATGTAAAATTTAATTCATGGTGGGAATGTCGGAATGAAATGATTGTGATCATATTCATTCTTTTTCCGGAAAAACATCCTTCGTCCGCTTTTCCATTTCCGCAGCGATCACTTCCCCGTCTCTTCCCTGCGTCTTCAGTTTCTCCTGGATGTGAGCGTAACTCTTTTTGTCCCGGTCCTGGCTGAGTTTGAAAACGTGATTCACATCTGTGACTTCAATTTCAAACGCCACGATCTGCTTCATGAGTTTTTGAACAAGTTCTTTGGGAAGATTGTCGAGTACCGTTGCTGAATGCGGGTCGTTATTTTCAAAATGCATGGTGGTTTTACGCAGCATTTCCACCAGGCCATCATCATCAAGAAACCGTATCGCACCTTTCATGTGCACGCTCATGTAATTCCAGGTGGAAGGCAAGTGCGGATTGCTGTACCACGTCGCGCTCACGTACGTATGATTTCCCGTGAAGACCACGAGCACATTTTCATTATGAAGAAAAGCTTTGTGATGATCGGTGTTCTTCATGATATGCCCGCTCAGGAATTTTTTTCCATCACGTTCTTCAATGAAGACCGGCACCTGCGTCGCAACGGGCTTATTCGCAGCGTCACATCCGGATAAAAAAGCAAACGGATGCTGCTGAACAAATTCGTTGATGACTTGCTCGTTTTTTTCTTTGTAATAGGGAAGGTCGTACATCAGTAGGAAATTAATCGAGGGAAATCCGCACTCGTATTTTCGGCAGGAGCCATTTACAATTTACGCTCATCTGTCATCTGGTTCCTGACATACGTCTGCACCGAAACCTGTTTGCCGGTCGTCTCATCATACACTTTCCATTCCCCTTCTTTCATGAAGTTGTCGATCTCGGTGTAATACTGCATCACGCCTTCGTCCATTAGATTTCCGTTCTCATAATATTCCTTGAGATAATATTTCTGCTTTTTCTTGTCGAGCAGCTGCATGTCGCTCTCCATATTCTTGTTCTCGAACCAGGAAGTGCGATAGAGAAGATATTCGCACTTCTTCGCGTATTCCTCGGCGTAATCGGGTGAACCATCCTCGTAATATTCGTGCGTGATCATTTCCGTTCCCTGGTAATAGGTGATGTCCGATCGCACTTTACCATTCGGCCAGTAGAGGATCATTTGATTGCTCGTGAAATCCACCTGGTGAAAATCGCGTTCGATCTGCCCGTTCTCGTAGTAATTCTTGTACGAACGCAGTGTGCCGTCTACGTAATAACCGGTGTGCAGCACTGCGCCGCTCTTGTAATAATCTTCCCACGTATTCTGCGCGGCGTACCCTTTGTCGGTGTAACGAACGGAGTCGGCGTCGAAATAAAAATTCAATCGCTCGTAAATGTCAATGCCCAGCGTGGAATCGTAGATATCCTTGAACTCATAATATCGAGTAGTATTCTTCTGCTTCCCGAATTGCGCATAGGCCGGGATGATGATGATGGAGCAAAGAAGAAGGAAGAAGGACCGCATGTGTTTTTTTACGAGATCAGATCAAAATTGTTTTATGCATTCGCCCACTGAAAATCAACATGGTATTCACAAATTATTCCCATTGGCATATTTCCGATCTGCCAATTGACCGTTTAATGTATGCCTTTCGCCGCAAGATAACGTTCTGCATCGAGCGCGCCCATGCATCCGCTTCCGGCCGCTGTCACCGCCTGGCGATAAACTTTATCCTGTGCATCGCCCACAGCAAAGACACCTTCGATATTCGTCTTGCTCGTACCCGGAATGGTTTTGATGTAACCACTTTCGTCCATATCCAGCCAGCCTTTGAAGATATCGGTATTCGGTTTGTGCCCGATCGCGACAAAGAATCCGAAGATGTCAAGTTTGCGTTCTTCCTTCGTTACGTGATTGACAACGATCGCGCCGGTCACGCCCATGTCGTTGCCGAGCACTTCTTTCGTTTCTGAATTCCAGAGGATCTCGATGTTCGGTGTATTCATCGCGCGATTCACCATCGCTTTCGACGCACGCATCTGCCCTTCGCCCTTGCGCACGATCATGTAAACTTTTTTACAGAGTTTCGCGAGGTACGTCGCTTCTTCACATGCCGTATCTCCCGCACCAACGATCGCGACATCTTTTCCGCGGTAGAAGAATCCATCGCACACCGCGCATGCCGATACGCCACCAACGCTTCTGTATTTCTGTTCCGATTCGAGTCCGAGCCATTTTGCTGAAGCACCCGTTGCTACAATGAGCGTGTCCGTATGAATTTCCGCTTTGCCATCATCGATCCAGACTTTGTGTACGGGGCCGCTCAGATCGACTTTCGTTGCAAAACCAAAACGGATGTCGGTATTGAATCGTTCGGCTTGCGCTTTGAACTGCTCCATCATTTCCGGTCCCTGGATACCTTTCGGATAACCGGGATAATTTTCCACTTCAGTCGTCGTGGTCAATTGTCCGCCCGGTTCCGGCCCCATGTACATCATTGGTTTGAGATCGGCACGTGCCGCGTAAATGGCTGCTGTATATCCTGCTGGACCTGAACCGACGATCAGGCAATGAACTTTTTCCGGTTGTATGCTCATACGTTCTTTTTAAGAGAGACAAAAGTAAGTATTACAAGGTTATTTAAGTTCAGTGAAATATTGATAATCGTTATGCGGATATACATTCCTGATTCCATTATAGCCCACCGATTAATCGGTGGGCTATAATCGGTGGGCTATGATGAGGCGGATCATAATTATCTTCCAGATAATCCGGGGGTAAAACCACTTACATATTTTCTGTTTCTTTCGCACACTTTGGAACGATTGTTACGTCTTACCTATACAGAATAAGGTAATTTTACAACGCCCCCTGACCCATGCGAATTCTATTCTCTGCTATTCTTCTCGTTTCCGCTTTCAATTTGGTTGCGCAGAATAATCAATCTAATTCAGGCCCATCCACACAGCCTGCGCACGAACGCTACTGGACGTTCGGCTGGGATTTCGGCATCATCGGTTATTCGCCCAATGAGAACGACCATCTCGAGGGAACGGATTTCTTCACGCGTACAAAGAATTCCGGGATCGGAGTGGTGACAGACGTGG
>DATJEX010000083.1:0-5493 GCA_035496135.1 Bacteroidia bacterium | reverse complement strand
ACACATGTGCTTACTTATAATGCGCTGCTCAATACCGGAAATAATTTCTTCACCGTTACTGCGGCGAACGCGAACGGAAGTGCTTCGCAAACTGCGACCATCATTTATGCTCCTGTTGCGGCGATACTTCCTCCAACTGTTGTCATCAGCACACCGGGATCGAATCCATATGCAACGGGCCAGCCTACTGCACTTGTGATCGCGAATGTTACGAATATCACACAGTCAAGCCAAATCACTGTTGTGGGAAGCCCGAATCAGCCGACAAGTTTCTCTTTCAACGCCGCTGCACAGACGGTTACTTTCACAGCGAATCTCAATCCAGGACTCAACATGTTCAGTGTTCGCGGAACGAATGCGGCAGGAACAGCGAGTGATGATGTAACGATCAAGTATGTCGCTCCTGTTGGTAACACTGGTGGCAATACCGGTAACAATACGAATACTACTCACGGTGATTCGGCTACTACTACCACTACGACACATGCGCACACTGCATCTACAACTACAACTGTTGGTACGAACACAACTAACACTTCGGGCATAGGAAATACAACCACCAGTACGTCTGTCGGACTTACACTGGTCAATCCATCTGTTGTTTCCTCTTCTTCTTCTGTTTCGAATCCATCGATAACCATGCAGTCCACTGGTATTGCAGCTTCATCGGAGGTTTCGGTGAAGGTGAATGGAATGCATCTCGTGAATTTCAATTTCAATGCATCTACAGGAGTGATTTCCTTCACACCAACACTCAACGAAGGATCGAACATGATCGAAGTGAAGGTCGTTAACAGTAATGGTGCAGCGATCAAACAGATCTACATCACTTACAGCGCGCCTTCTTCCACTACCGGTAACGACAGGACTTCTTCGACGAGCGGCCGCGGATCATCATCTTCTTCTGATAATTCAACGTCCAGTTCATCCAGCTCATCATCCGGTTCAACGTCGGGAACCAGTACGGTTCATCCGAAGGGCACAAGTTCTTCTTCATCAAGTTCCACTTCATCCGGATCAACTTCGGGAACTTCCACAGCCAATCCAAGAGGTGGATCTTCTTCCAGCGGATCGTCTACTTCGGCCAGCAGCAGTTCGGCCGGACGAGGAACGAGCGTGCCCCGGTAATTCTAAAACATAAAGCAAGCGCGTTTCTCTCTCGGGAAACGCGCTTTTTCATTTTCAGCATTCGTTCAGCCTTCATTACTTCTCACCATGATGAAGGACACCAACCAACGTTCACGAGATGCTGAAATGAAATTGCTTCGGGGTAATGATCATGGCCTGGCCTCTTGAATAATCTTCTTCCCTGATCTTACTCTTCCTGTACATGTTGAAGAAGAATCCTGCAAGAAGGAGGAAGGAACTGATGATCGCTATGAGTATGATGACACGGACAACCATGAAACGAATGTAGTTTCATCGTTCCGCTTTTAAGGAGCGAATAAATAAGTGTCGGGAAAAAAGTTGCTGCTGTGAATCCTGAATGGAAAAGTGTCAGGACAAGCCAAGTGCTTTCAGGAGATCCTCGCGTTTGCGCACACTCACGGGCACATGCGCGTTGTCGTCCATGAGCGCGTAACCACCGTCGTGTTTGATGAATTCTTTCAGGTGTTCAAGATTGATGAGGTGAGAATGATGGACACGGACGAATCCCATCGGCTCGAGCAACTCTTCGTATTCCTTCAGTGTTTTCGTCACTACGATCTGCTTTTTATCCTTCAGAAAAAATGTAGTGTAGTTCCTTTCCGATTCGCAGCGAATGATATCTGTGATATTCACAACCTGTACTTTGTCGGAACTGTTCAGCGCGAGACGTTTCAATGAAGAAGCGCTCGGACGCATTTGCTCAGCGAGTAATTTCAGGTTGACGGAAATATTCTGCCTGCGCTGATCTTCTTTTACTTTCTCCACGGCCTTCACCAGTTCATCCGGGTCGACAGGTTTGAGTAAATAATCCAGCGCAGAAAATTTGATCGCGCGGATCCCGAAATTATCCATGCCCGTGGTGAAGATCACACGCGTTGTGGTTTCGCCCAATTGTTCCAGCAATGAAAATCCATTTCCGTCACCCAACTCAATGTCGAGAAAAACCACATCCGGATTCTTTTCCTTGAGTAAAGAAAGTCCGCTCTTCATACTGTCGGCTTCACCAACAAGATGCACATCGGGGCACCAGCGTTTGAGATCTTCTTTCAAACTGGTTCTCGCTTCGGGGGAGTCGTCTACTATTACTGCGTTTATCATTGGGGAACGAATTACTAATTGCACTAATATACTAATTACAGATTGGACGAATACTTTGCGATCTCTTCGCGCCCTTGCGGCGTTGCAGCAGAGAGACTTATCGCACCAGAATTCTTATTGAATTTCTTTTCACCAGTTTTCCGAATGGAGAAAGATCGAGCCCGCATTTTTTTGCTTCGGCGATGAAATCATTTTCCTTTCCGCTTTCAACAGCCACGAGTAATC
Organism: Bacteroidia bacterium; assembly: GCA_035496135.1. Classification (GTDB taxonomy): domain Bacteria; phylum Bacteroidota; class Bacteroidia; order Palsa-965; family Palsa-965. The sequence goes on along the minus strand of DATJEX010000083.1, from coordinate 3,021 downwards.
CGCCGCTTGTTTGCGGATCGCAGAGAATGGCGAAATTATCGGTCACACCTTCGATTCCCTGGTAATAACCACTCCAGTTGCTCGTTGTGGCGTTGGGCATGCAACCCAGTTTGAGATATTGATCGATGTTCGGAAGCACAGGAATTTTTGACGATTCAATTTCTGCCGAGAGATCACTTCCGTCTATCATTTCACCGAGATGTCCGAGCAAACCGAAACCGGTGATGTCGGTCATCGCTTTCACGTACGGAAGTTTTCCGAATTGTTCGCCCGCTTTATTCAATTGCAGCATCGTGTCGAGTGCGTTCTTCAGATCTTCCTCTTTTACCACTCCAGTTTTCTGTGCGGTGGTGATGATCCCGGTTCCCAACGGTTTGGTAAGAAAGAGTGAACATCCTTCCGTTGCTGAAGAATTTTTTTTCAGATTTTTTATTTCTACTTCACCTGTAACCGCAAGACCGAAGAAAGGTTCTTCGCTGTCCACGCTGTGTCCGCCCGCGAGCGGAATACCAGCATCTGCGCAGACCTTACGCGCGCCCTCGAGCACTTTTCCCGCGAGTTCAGTTGGAATTTTATTGACCGGCCAGCCGAGAATGGCAATGGCAAGCAAAGGTTTTCCACCCATCGCGTACACGTCGCTCAACGCATTCACAGAAGCGATCCTTCCGAAATCAAAAGCATCATCCACGATCGGCATGAAAAAATCGGTGGTGGAAATAATTGCTTTTCCATTCCCAAGATCATAAACAGCCGCGTCATCTTTTTTATCGTGGCCTACAAGAAGTTTCGGATCGTATGCTGATGCAGGCGAAGCTTTGAGAATTGAATCAAGAACAGCAGGCGCAATTTTACAACCGCATCCGGCGCCGTGTGAGAATTGGGTGAGTTTGATCTCCATAGCAGGGTATTAATTTACTTTTCCTTTGAATTCCAGGACTTCCGATCCGAATACGTTGAAGGAACAATCGCATACCGTATGGCCAAAATCGAACATGTCATTTGGGTTATCTTCTGAGAATACACAATCCTTGTTATAGAACAGGAACATTCCCTTCTCATGTTCGCGGAAGATCCGCATTTCAAAATTCACCGTATCACCACCAAAAGAAAAAATATCAAGCGTTTGGTTACTTCCATCGTTTCCAGGAATTTGATATGTACTCGTAAGACCGGCAGTTCCGTTCAAGGTGGTATCGCAATGATGATTTTTACCCAGGCTTGTTACCTGTAGCCTGAAGTCGATACTGTCATGAGACCTGAAACAGACCTCTGCCTTTACGTTCATAGAATCATCCTCCACCTTGATCTTTTTCTCGAACAGGTAGAATGGATCGCCAACGATCACATTGTTTGGCTTTGCCATGCACGCGGCCATCAACAAAATGAAAATGGAGGAGAACAGTTGTTTCATTTTATACAGCCTAAAATAAGTTTTGCATTAATAGCCGGATCACCCGAATCTGTTTCAATGAATTCAACATTCTCATATTTTCGCTCACTCTGCGGAAAATCGTAAGCCTTGTCGTAATAACGTAACGTGATGCGGACCGTTTCTGCGAGATCTCCGCGTTCCAGAGCATCAAGCGCAAGTTTGGTGGCTTCTCCGCCCAAACGTTTCTGAATTCTTGCCGTCGCTTCATGCAAAAGTTCCTTCGGAAAATTCCCGTAATCTTTCACCAGCCGCTGCACACGGATCTCGAACGGAACTTTGATCCGCCTGATAGGAGAGGAGATCTTCTTTTTCCAGAGTGCAGCCGGGATAAAAACTTTTCCGATACTTCTCGATTCATCTTCGATCCAGATTCTCCTTGAACGGTCAAGCTGTGCGAATTCTTTCCAGAGCAGATTTTCGAAAGATTCCGTTGTCGGTTGTGGCAATTCGCCGATCGCTCCGTAGGAAGATCCTTTGTGATGTGCGAGCGCTTCGAGATCGACGATCTGTTCTCCAAGATTTTTCAGTTCACGCAGAATTTCTGTTTTGCCCGAGCCGGTCTCTCCACCGACGACAAATAAATTCAGCGGCTGCTCGAATGAACGGAGCACATCTCTCCGGAATGATTTATATCCGCCAACCAGCGTTTCACATTTTATTCCCGCCGATTCAAAAAGCCACGCCATTGATCCGCTGCGCATTCCTCCCCGCCAGCAGTGAACCAATAGTTCTTTGTCCGACACTTTTTTCGCATCTGAAATAAAGCCTTCGAGCTTGGGACCGATGATCTCGATTCCGCGGATGACTGCCTTCTGGTTCCCTTTCTGCTTGTAGATCGTACCGATCTCGGCCCTTTCCTCGTTGGTAAAAAGGGGAATATTCACCGCCCCCGGAATGTGCCCATGGCTGAATTCGGCCGGGGAACGCACGTCAATGACCGGAATATGGGCCGATTTTGACAGGAAATCGCCTACTAATAAGGGTTTTGGCATTGGAAACCGGCTGAACTATTCTAAAAAAGTATATATTTGCGTCCTTAAAAATAAACAATAGAGAGATGGCAAATCACAAATCATCGATAAAGCGTACCCGCTCTAATGATGCGAAGCGTCTGGTGAATCGTTACCAGGCAAAAACAACACGTACCGCGATCAAAAAACTGCGTGACGATAAAGACAAAAAATCGGCGGAGAAGAAACTTCCGAAGATCGTTTCCATGCTTGATAAACTTGCGAAGAAGAACATCATTCACAAGAACAAAGCGGCGAACATCAAATCAAAACTGACCCGCCACGTTTCCAAGCTCGGAAAATAATCAACCCACTACTTACTGATTGAAGCACTGCATTAGCGGTGCTTTTTTTTTAATATGAACGCGTATGTACGAAAATGCAGGAACACCCATCAAGATGTGGGCGGAAGATGACCGCCCGAGAGAAAAACTATTACTCAAAGGAAAAAGTGCGCTCAGCGATGCCGAATTACTGGCGATCATTCTGGGCTCCGGAAGCCGCTATGAATCGGCTGTGGAACTGGCGAGACGACTGCTTTCCTCTGTGAAGAATGACCTGGATGAACTGGGGAAACTG
>DATJEX010000082.1:0-5738 GCA_035496135.1 Bacteroidia bacterium | reverse complement strand
ATCCGCTCATCTGATCTTTGAGTTTGAAATTTGTTTTGATCGCGCTGTTTCTGATCAGAGTGTCAGCTTCTTTTGCGAAAGTTCTTGCTTTTTGCCAAACAGGCAAATCTTCAAATCGTTTGTAACTAGCCATAAAAAAACAATAATTAATAAACCACTAAATCTAAAAATCTTGAATCTTGAATCTTGAATCTTGAATCTTGAATCTTGAATCTTGAATCTTGAATCTTGAATCTTGAATCTTGAATCTTGAATAAATAAGGGTGCAAATGTAGAAAAACTACAATACGTTCAACAACTGCTCTTTTATTTTTTCCAATTCATCCTTCATCTCCACCACGAATTTCTGTATCCCCGCATCATTCGCTTTCGAACCGATGGTGTTGATCTCACGGCCGATCTCCTGCGCGATGAATCCGAGTTTTCTTCCGCTCGAATCTTCTTTCATTGTTTTCAGGAAATAGTCGCAATGTGTTTTCAGGCGCAGTTTCTCCTCGGTGATGTCGAATTTTTCGAGATAATAAATGATCTCCTGCTCGAAACGGTTCATGTCCACCGCGTCTTTCGCCGATGATTCCGCAAGGCTTTTCTGCAAACGCTCGCGCACATTCGCCGCACGCTGCGGATCGAGTCCGACGATCTCTTCCAGTTTTTTCGCGATGATATTGATCCGTTCCACGAATTCTTTCTCAAGCACAGCGCCTTCGTCTTCACGGAACTTGCTGAATGCTTTCACCGATTCCACGATAGCGGAATAGATCGCTTTCCATTCTTCTTCATCCGGTTCCTGGCGTTCACTCTTCATCACATCCGGCATGCGCATCACGAGCGAAAGGATGTCATCGGTTTTTTCGCCGAGCGATTCCGCGACTTTCTTCAACTCCTTGTGATAAGCCGCAATTAAAGTTTTGTTCAGATTGGCAACCGCTTCTTCGCTCGCATTCTCCACGTAAACCGAAACATCCACTTTCCCCCGCTCCACCGTTTTTGAAATTTCGCCCCGCACTTCCGATTCCTTCTCACGGTACACCGACGGCATGCGCACATTCAGATCCAGTTGTTTGCTGTTGAGTGAGCGCACTTCAACCGTGATCTTTTTCTGCGGCAACTCTTTCACAGCTTTGCCATAACCGGTCATTGACTTCATAGGGGGAGCGAATTACTTATCTGCACGAATATACGGATTACCCTCCTGCATTTCATTTCGGCTGGCAAGCTGATCGTCTGAAAGTTGGGATACATTTCAAGGCAGTGTATCAGTTTGTGTGGTGTCGCGGTGTTATCACCCGACACAGGCAGGTGGGATGGTGGCAAACTGATGCACTGCCTTGTCGGGAAAGCTCAGAAGCTTCAAGTTCACCGATTCGTTTTTGCAAAACGTTAACACACTATTTGCTTCTGGCCAACGTATCAGTATTTGAGAAAGCCGACCGCATTCAAATGAACGTATTCAGAAAAATATTCCTGCCGCTTGGGATCACCATCGAGATCTTCCTTTTGCTGCTGGTTACGTATTCTTTCTCGGCACTTGCACTTTCCGCGATTACGGTCAATCCTGGATTCTCCCAGAGCAAAAACGATCCGGTTGAAATTTATCTCCGAACCAATGGTGTTCACACCGATCTTGTTCTTCCATTCAAAGATCAACGCCAGGATTGGGGAACTTTTGTAAAACCTTCCGATACGGGAATGGGTGATAGCAAAGCAGTTTATGTTTCATTCGGCTGGGGTGACAAAGGATTCTACCTGAATACAAAAACGTGGAGTGATCTAAGTTTAACAACGACGATCAAAGCATTGTTCTACCTGGACAGTTCCGCGATGCATGTTACATTTTACAATTCGATCAGGGAATCCCCGACGTGTTTGAAGATCTGCATCGGCCAGAAAAATTACGCCAAACTCGTTGAGTATATCAAAGCAGGTTTCCGGTTGAATGCCGAAGAGGAACCAATATTAATTCGTAAAGCAGGTTACGGAAACAATGATTCATTCTACGAAGCGAATGGAACGTACGGCTTATTCTACACATGCAATACCTGGACAAATAATGGATTGATGTCAGCTGGATTGAAATGCTGCGCGTGGACCCCGTTTGACAAAGGAATTCTGGCGAAGTACAAAAGTTCAGAATAAATTATTCGGGAGTCAGCAATTCGCACTTCGCATATCCGCAGTCAGCTCTGCTGAAATTTCTGCAATTCGTTCCCCAATTTACTTTTTCCCTTCAACTACCTTCTTATTCTGGGAGGCGAGGAACACACCCGCGAAGATCAGCACTGCCGAGAATATTTTTTCTTTGCTCAGGTGATCGATCCCTAAGTAGAGCGCGATCCCTGCCGCCATTACCGGTTGCAGATAAATGTAGGCACTCACCACCGCGGGACTCAGCGCCTTGAGTGCGTATGTGTTCATGATGTACGCGAAGTAGGTGACAGCGAACACAACGAAACAGATGTCGAACAGCAAACGCCCGTGCACATCGGACCATTGCACCGAAAGCAGATCGGGAATTCCGGCCGGGATAAGTACGATCGCGCCGAAAAGAAAAACCCATTTGAGAATGGTGATCGTGTGGTATTTTTTCATCAATGGTTTCACCAGCACGAGAAAGGTTCCCCAGGAAACTGCGTTCAGGAAAATGAAAACATCTCCGAGAACGCTTCCTTCATTGCCGTCTTTTCTGGTTGTTGACAGCAGAATGATCCCGGCTCCACCGATCACGATGCCGGAAAGTTTCTGCCACGTTATTTTTTCTTTCAGCACGATATTGCCAAGCACCAGCACAAGCAATGGTGATGTGATCATGATGATCGCGCCGCTGATCGGCGAGGTCATGCTCATTCCTCTCACGAATAACGATTGATTGATGATCACACCACACGCGGAAAGTATGGCGAGCTTGCGCAGATCTTTCCGTTCTACTTTTTCCCTGATGAAAAGACCCGATAACCACAAAAGCGGTGTGGCTCCGAGAATACGCAAGGCGACAAATCCCTGTGGAAATACATGATGAGGAGTGACTTCTTTGATGAGCGAGAATCCCGCGGCGTAAATGGCCATTGCGGTGAAAAGGGAAAGATGCGCCGGAATTGTTTTATTCACGGCGTAAAAATAGGTATTAAGGTATTTGTGTATTAAAACTGGAAGTGAAATAGAGCGAAGAGACAAGATAGAACATCACATAAGCGTTCAGCCCGAACACCTTAATACCCTAATATCTTATTACCTCGATGCCTTACTTTGTGATCGCTACCCTTATCGTTTCTCTTCCATCTGTCGAAGTGAGAACGACCGAATAGATCCCTGAAGCCAGTGATGAAAGATCGAATTCGGCATGCCGTTCATCTTGTTTTACCATTGGCAATTGCGCCACCAGTTTACCCGTCGCGTCATAAACATATACGCTCAGTTCCGCTTCAGCATTTGTCCTGCTGAAATTGAAATGGCCATCGGTTGATGGAGAAGGGAAGATGTTCATGTTCGCCGCATTCAGATCGTGGGAATGAATTCCGCTTGGACCCATCATGCGCATATTCACGAGGTACCACATCATCGTGTCTGTTTGTTCCTGTGTGAAGAATACCATGGAAGAATCGTCCACGTAACTCATGAAATTCATCCACATGATACCCGGGGCGTTCGGTGTGCAATTGTCAGTGATCACGGTGAATGGCGCGAATCCTCCGTAGATCGAAGTAGTGGAAAATGGAGGTGTATCAGCAATACCATCCACATCGGCGCAACTTGCATCAGGCCCCATGTGGCGCAATCCCATCCAGTGTCCGACCTCGTGTGTACACGCGCGTCCGAGATTGTAAGGAGATTGTGCGTATGATCCGCGGCCGACAACATTGTACAACATCACCACGCCATCTGTTGCCGAAGGTCCGCCGGGCATTTGTGTGTAGCCGAGCAATCCACCGCTCAGGTTGCAAACCCAGATGTTCAGGTAAGAAGTGTCGGGCCATGCATCCAGTCCGCCCTGTGCAACGTGTTTCACTGCATCATTCGTGGTCCAGCTCGTGGTCGCGGTTTGATATCTTTCAATTCCTGTTGTTGGATTTCCTGAGGGATCAGTAGAAGCGAGAACGAAATTCACGTTCATGTTTCCGATGATCGGAACCCATGCAGCCGGAACTTTCCAGAGATCGGAATTCGCCGCGTTGAAATCTTCGTTCAGTACATCCAGCTGCTGTTGCAGGCAGGAATCAGGAATATTCTGTGCAGCAGTTTTCCAGACCACGTGGAAGATAACAGGGATCGTGGTGACCTGCGAATGGAGAAATGACGTTGAAGCGAAAAGCGTCAAGAGGAGTAAGGAGCAGATTTTTTTCATTTTTATCCGGATTACAGATTACGAGATTACAAATTACAATTTTTTTCGAAGTAAAAGGAAATTCAAATCCTTCCGGAACCCTCTTTTGTCGCCCCGTAATTTGTAATTTGTCATCCTGTAATTTGTAATTGATTCGATACATTTGAAAAATGAAGAAAATCATTCTCTTATCCATTCTCCTTCTTCCATCATCCATCTTCCATGCTCAATCCTTCACCGGTAAACCGCAGTATCAGATCATCACCAAACGCGCGGGAAATTATCTCGGAACAATTGATGTGGAATTATTTCCCGCAATAGCTCCACTGGCCACACGCAATTTCGACAGCCTCGTCAGCACACAATTCTACGACAGCACCGCTTTCCACCGCGTCATTCCCGGATTCATGATCCAGGGTGGCGATCCGAATTCAAGACACGGCGCAAGGTCAACATGGGGCTATGGCGATTCCACGCAGCCTTGTGTGCCCGCTGAATTTTCCGCAGCAAAACATGTGCGCGGAATTCTTTCCGCCGCGCGTGACACAGGGATCAACAGCGCGAATTCGCAATTCTTCATTTGCGTCGCAGCCGCTCCATGGCTCGATGGACAATATTCCATTTATGGCCGTGTCGTTTCGGGAATGGATGTTGTCGATACGATCGTTATGCAGCCGAGAGACTCTGTCGATAATCCGTATCAGAAAATTGAAATGTTCATCACGTATCTCGGCGAGAACGATACGCTCGCAACGATTCCGACGCTCATTTCACCGCTGAATTATTCCTACAGTAACACCACCAACCGATTGCTCAAATGGAATGCAGCGAGTGATGATATCATTTATCATGTCCAGGTTTCCACCGATTCAACTTTCGCAACGACGTACCGCAATGTTGATGTGGGCAAGAACCAGTATCTCGTCACCGGGCTTACGATGGGAAATACCTATTACTGGAGAGTGAAAAGTAATAACGGAGGCGATACCAGCAATTATTCCGTGATATGGAATTTCGGCGTTTCTCCAACGGGAATTCAAACGTATACCAACGCCGATCCGATCAGCGTTACGCCGAACCCCGGTAACGGACAATTCACTTTTTCCGGAACGGAGAATGATCAGACCATCGAAGTGTTTGATGTGACCGGGAAAAATATTTATACGAGAAAGATCTCCGGAAATTCCATCGGCATCGACCTGCGCGAATATGCTTCGGGAATTTATTTCTATCGCGTTTCCGGAAAGAACACTGTTGTTCAGCAGGGAAAACTTATTGTTGACTAAAGGAACACAAGCAACACAAGCAACAAAGCAACTATTTCACCGCCGCCTTCAGTGCTTCCACATTCTTCTTCGAATTCCCTCGCGTGAAGCCGGGTGTTATCACCCGGCTGGAATTGTGCGACTGGATTGTATAG
>DATJEX010000081.1:0-17519 GCA_035496135.1 Bacteroidia bacterium | reverse complement strand
CTGCTGGAGATAATACCACACGAGCATCTCAGACCAGATCTCTTTGTCCGGTTCTTTCTGAGCGCGTTTCAATAATTCTTTTTTCAGGATATCACCGATCACATTGTCCGGATCAGCGTCCAGCTTCGCCTGTAATTTTTTCTGCACATCCGCGCGGTAAGCATCATTCGTGGCAAGCATCGAAAGATATTCATCGACCATGGATTGATAATCCTTTTTGAGCGCGTACACATCCGCCAGCTCGGTATTGAAATTGTAAACCGATCCGAGAACCTTTCTTCCCTGCAGGTACGTTTTGATCGCGAGATCCACCTGGTTGATACCGAGAAATGCGTTGGCCAGTTCGATGACCGCGTTCGTGCTCACACTCGAAGTGATCGCGTCTACACCCGCCTGGAATTCCTTGTTCGCTTTCGTCGTATCCGTTTCGGCCTGGTAAACACGCCCGAGATCGACATGGTAAATAAGTGAACCCGGGTTCTTCACCGAATTCTTCTTCACGAGTTTTTCTGCCTTCTTGAAATCTTTGGTGTAGATAAGACAGTTGAGATAATAATTGTAGTAAACGTCGATCGGTTGCTTGTCGTAGAGTTTCTCGTAATAAACAACCGCTTTGTCATAATCACCCGATTGATAATACTGCGCCCCGAGCTGAGCATCCGCCGCCTGCCCTTTCATCGTGAATGGAAGTGCAGAGAGAATGAAAAATATGAAGAAAAGTTTCTTCATGTGCGGTGATCATTGCGGCATCGCAGACAATTTCACTTTCAGGTCCGTCATGTACTGGTTGACTTTCGGAGTGAGTGTATCATCGCCTGCTTTTGCCTTGTCAAGCATAGAACGCAACTGTTTGGCATTATCGTACAGGTAATTCACCTGTTCCTGTTCACGCTCGAGACAACCTTCCGGTGTCAATCCTTCTGCGAGTGAATTCTCCCTGATATCATGTTCGAGATCGTCGAGCCCGTTGCGGGTGGAATCCACCGTTTCCGAAATTTTGTCGTGCGATTCTGCTACTGTTTCGAATGAACGCAGAAGTGTGTGATACGTGTCGAGGAACAATGCGGTCTGGAAATCGAGCGTATCGCCGATCTTCTGAATGTTGAACTGGATGAATTGCGCGTTGTTCTTCACTTCGGCCGCTTTGCTTTCCGCGTATTCGGCATCAACTCCTTTGAGCATGCTGTCGACTTCGGTAAGCTTGGCACGCAGATCCTTGATCTCGTCAAGTTGTTTCTGATTTTTTTCTCCGAAACAGGAAACGAGGAAGAACGTGGTGACGATCGCCGGAACAATATGTTTTTTGAAATTACTTTTCATCATTTGATCATGTCAAAACCGGTGTATGCCTGCAGGACTTTCGGAATGCGGATTCCTTCTGCTGTCTGATTGTTCTCGAGCAGCGCGGCAACGATACGCGGCAACGCGAGCGCGCTTCCGTTGAGCGTGTGCGCGAGTTGAGGTTTTGCATCTCCTTCACGGAAACGCAATTTCAAACGGTTGCTCTGGAAACTTTCAAAATTGGAAACAGAACTTACTTCGAGCCATTTTTCCTGCGCGGCCGAAAAAACTTCCATGTCGTAGGTCTGCGCCGAAGCGAAACTCATATCACCACCGCAGAGCAGTAAAGTCCGGAAAGGCAATTCAAGTTCTTTGAGCAACCCTGCAACATACTCGCGCATTTCTTCCAGCACAGCATAAGACTTATCCGGATGTGCGATCTGCACGATCTCCACTTTATCGAATTGATGCAGGCGATTCAGGCCACGCACATCTTTTCCGTAAGAACCCGCTTCACGACGGAAGCAAGGCGTGTACGCGCAATTCCTGATCGGGAAATCTTCCGCTTTCAGGATCACGTCGCGGTAAATATTCGTCACCGGAACTTCAGCGGTAGGAATGAGATAAAGATCATCGACCGTTACGTGGTACATCTGTCCTTCTTTGTCCGGAAGTTGACCTGTTCCGAAACCGGAATCTTTGTTCACCATGATCGGCGGCTGAACTTCCATGTATCCTGCAGCAGTAGCGCGATCGAGAAAGAAATTGATGAGTGCGCGCTGGAGTTTCGCTCCTTTGTTCTTGTAAACGGGAAATCCTGCGCCGGTGAGTTTCACGCCGAGTTCAAAATCGATGAGATCGTATTTCGCGGCGAGATCCCAGTGTGGTTTTGCGCCATCGTACAGTTTCGGAATTTCCCCGTGTGTGAAAACGGTTTTGTTCTCGGCCGGAGTTCTTCCTTCGGGAACAGAATCGTTCGGGACATTCGGCAAAAGCACGAGTGTGTCGAGCGTTTCTTTTTCGATGCTGTCGAGAACGCCCTGTAATTTCTTTTCGGAATCTTTCAGCGCGACCGATTTGTTCTTCACTTCATCGGCTTCCGCTTTTTTTCCGGCCTTCATCAGTTCGCCGATCTGTTTCGCCAACTGATTCGCTTCGGCTTTTATCGCATCGAGTTCGGCCTGCGTTTTACGACGGTCGGCGTCGATCGTGAATACTTTTTCGATGACGGCATTGTCCACGTATTTTTTCGCAAGGCGCCGTTTGACCTCGTCTTTATTTTCGCGGATGTATTGTAACTGGAGCATAGTTTCTGTTGATGGATAAAGTTACTAAAAGGGTTTCTTAGGTTGCTTGTGTTTGTTAGTGGCCTGAGTTTGTTCTGTTTGTTTTCATGTTAATTATTCCTAAGGAATTTGAGGTAAGTAACTCAGCAACCAAGCAACCAAGTAACCAAGTAACATAAGCAACCAAGCAACATAAGCAACCAAGCAACATAAGCAACCAGCTACCAATAAAAAAAACCTGTATACCGAAGCACACAGGTTCTTTGAAATAGAAGTTCGTGTTACTCTGCGCTCATCGGCTGGATCGATACATACGATCGGTCGTCGCGGCGTTTTGTGAATTTCACGATTCCGTCAGCAAGAGCGAAAAGGGTGTGATCTTTTCCCATGCCCACGTTCTGTCCAGCGAAATGGCGTGTGCCACGCTGGCGTACGATGATGTTGCCGGCCACGGCGAACTGTCCGCCATAGATCTTGATGCCGAGTCGTTTTGCTTCCGATTCGCGGCCGTTCTTTACTTTACCTTCACCTTTTTTGTGTGCCATTTGTCTATAGTTTTTTAGTTCGTTGGTTTCGTGTGTTCGTTCAACTTGAAACTTGAAACCAGGAACTGGTCAACTTATTTTTTCTTAGTCGGTTTTTTCGCGGCAGCTTTTTTAGCAGGGGCTTTTTTCGCCGGAGCTTTTTTAGCTGTTGCTTTCTTTTTTGGTTTTGTGCCTGCGCTGAGCTCAGTCGAAGCGTCCGCTTCGGTCGCTTCTTCTTCCTCGGCTTCCACTTCCTCTACTTCTGCTTCTTCTTCCGCTTCGGCTGTTTCCCAAACACGTGCGGTTGGTTTCACACGTGATTTTTCTTTCTGCTCGAGCATGGAAACCATTTCGAGTTTCGCGTCTTCAGCAGAGAGTTTTTCTCCTTTTCCGAGAACCGCCTGGATGAGGAGTTCGGTGAGCTGCTGACGGTGGCCGTTCAGTTTGCGATAGCCTTTACGGCGTTTCTTCTTGAACACGATCACTTTGTCGCCCTGGAGGTGAGAGATCACTTTTGCTGCTACACGCGCGCCGTCTACAACGGGTGTGCCGACGGTGATCTTACCGTCGTTGTCTACGAGAAGGACTTTGCTGAATTCAACAGAATCTCCCGCTTTAGCTTCGAGGCGGTGCACAAACACACGTTGTTTGCGCGACACTTTGTACTGGAGCCCGGCTATTTCTACAATTGCGTACATGGTTAGTTGTTTTGTTTACCCGTTTCCCATTGTGGGAATTGGGGGTGCGAAGATAATAATTTTTGATGTGCCTGTGGGAGAAATTTGCTGATTTGGGAAGGGAGCAGGGAGGATGGAAGATGGAGGCCATCAATCAATTAATTGATAATAAAGTAGTTGTGATGGCTGTGTCGAAAAAAGTAAACACCAACGTGCTTTTATCATTATATCCTAGTGGCCCCCCAGAATCCAAATGGTATCCAGGCTCTCACAATTGATCATGAAAAGGAAATGCAAGAAAACTCCGGTCCTCAGTCAAACAAGAATGGAGCTTCGGTTAAAATGGAATAAAGACGGGCTTTATAGCCATTTTAGTCTTGAAAGAGATGAGCTGAGTAGTGGTAGCTCTAAAGCACTATGGAATCTTGTCAAATTTTTGCTAAAGGGGGGATGGTTCGTGGGGTTGATTATTCATTATCATTGATTCTTGTGGTTAAGATTTTAGCTAATCATTTTTGAAGCGATGAACCTGAATTTTTAGCCCGGCCTTCGACAAGCTCAGGCTGACAAGCGGGCTAAATCGAGGCAGCCGGACAGGTGGTATTTTGAAACGCTGCGGGTAGTGCTCCTATGAAATATGCGCTCGCTTAACTACCTGTCGGTCAAATTCTCTTCAGGATCGCCTTCTCCACTTCCTCCGTCTGGAAATTATTCTCGATTCCCGGTATGCTCGCCATCACTTCCTGCATGATCTGTTCGTTGCGCATGCCGCGTTCTTTCGCCGTGGAATAACGGATGTCGGGACGGTACGTGACCATCGTGTATTGCGGGATCCACTTGTCAGGATGTTTTTCGGAGAACCACGCTTCAATTTTTTTCTGAAGAATGAATTTCGCGTCGGCGGTTTTGTCGCGCATCTCCACGAAATTCCCGATAGCGAGATCGGCTACTGCATCTCCATCGGGTTTTCTCAACTGTTGGTATTCTTCCATGATGGCGTGCCAGTTCTCCTTGTGTTTATCGATCAGCGAATTCAGCACGGTGCAATCTTCAAATCCGCAGTTCATGCCCTGTCCGTAGAACGGAACGATCGCATGTGCCGCATCCCCGATCAAAGCGAGTTTGTCGTCGAAGGTCCACGGATAACATTTTACGGTGACGAGGGAAGCGGTTGGATTGTGGAGGTAATCTTCAATGAGCGTAGGCATCAGTGGAACGGCATCGGGGAAAGTTTTTTCAAAGAATGCTTTCACATCTTCTTTCGTTTTGATGTTCCCGAATGAATTTTCGCCTTCGAAACGCATGAACAGCGTACACGTGAATGTTCCGTCGATGTTCGGCAGTGCGATCATCATGAAATCTTTTCGCGGCCAGATGTGCAGTGCGTTCTTCTCCATGAGGAATTCGCCGTTCTTTCCTGCGGGAATATGCAATTCTTTGTAACCATGTTCAAGATAGAATTGGCGATACTCAAAACGATCGTGCCCGAGCATCGCGCTCAATCGGGCAGCGGAGAAAGCCCCATCACTTCCGAAAACAAGATCGCTCGTGACAGACGTTTCTTTTTTCGAAATTTCATTGGTGAATTTTGAAATTCCATTCCTGGAATCGACGTGCGTACAGAACTCGCTGAAATTTATTTTCACATTGCTCATGCTCTCGGCGAGATCCATCAGCTTCATGTTGATCCCTGCGCGCGAAACGGAATTGATGAACTGTCCGTTCTTTCCGTAGGGCTGAAAATTCGTGGAGCCGTCCTGCAGGTGAATGAATCTTCCATGCATGGGAATGCAGATCTTACGTATTTCATCGCCGATACCAACTCCATCGAGTCCGCGCAAACCGCGATCACTCAATGCGAGATTGATGGATTTTCCCGCGGCGACTCCGCCTTTGCGCATGTCCGCGCGGCGCTCGAACACGTTCACGTTATAACCGCGCTTCGCGAGATAAATGGAAAGGAGTGAACCTACGAGGCCTGCTCCGACGACTGTTACTGATTTTGAGTTACTCATGTTATTATTCGCATTTTCGCAATTCGCAATTTGCATATTCGTGAGATTTGCAATTCGTTCCCTTCAATTATTTCATCGCTTCAACCAGCTTCTCTCCGAACTTGAACACATCTTCGAAGGAATTGTACAACGGCACCGGCGCCATCCGTATCACATTCGGGTTTCTCCAGTCGGGCCACACACCGCTGCGCATGAGTTTGTCGAAGAGGTCACGCCCGTATCCGTGCGCGATCACACTCACCTGGCATCCGCGCTGTGCCCAGTCGCGCGGGGTGATGATCTCGAGGCAATTGTCATATTGCGCCGAAACATCATCGATCACGTATTCAAGAAATCCGGAAAGTTTTTCTGTTTTCTTCCGGAGATTTTCCACTCCGGCTTCGTCAAAAATTTCCAGCGCTGCATTGTGCGCCGCCATGGACAATACAGGAGCATTGCTTAGTTGCCATCCTTCCGCACCTGGAATAGGATGAAAATCTTTTTCCATTTTGAAACGCACATCTTTATCGTGTCCCCACCATCCGGCAAAACGTTTCAGGTTTGAATTAGCGTGCATTTCGTGAATGAAAACACCGCCCACACTTCCCGGTCCGCTGTTGAGATATTTGTAAGAACACCAGCAGGCGAAATCCACATTCCAGTCGTGTAGCTGCAGTACAAGATTTCCTGCGCCATGCGCGAGATCGAATCCGGCGTATGCGCCCGCTTTGTGTGCGGCTGCCGTGATCGCAGGCATATCGAACACCTGTCCGCTGTAATAATTCACACCGCCGATGAAAACAAGTGCGATCTCATCTTTATGTTTTTCAATGGTGGAAAGAATATCTTCCGTGCGGATGTTGTGTTCTCCTTCGCGCGGAACGAGTTCGATGATCGCATCTTCCGGATCGTAACCGTGAAATTTCACTTGTGATTCCACAGCATACTGATCGGACGGGAATGCTTTTCCTTCCATCAGAATTTTGTAACGCAATCCGCGCGGACGATAAAAAGACACGAAGAGAAAATGCACATTGGACGTCAGCTGATTCATCACCACCACCTCGATCGGTTTCGCGCCGACGAGTCGAGCTGTTTTATCAGTGAGGATTTCGTGATAGGAATACCAGGGATGCTTCGCATGAAAATGTCCTTCCACGCCGTGAGTTGCCCAGTCGTCGAGTTCCTGCTCGATCGCCGCTCTTGTGGTCTTCGGTTGAAGCCCGAGTGAATTGCCTGTGAAATAAATCACGTCTTCGCCGTTGAACTGCGGAAAATGAAAACGTTCGCGGAATTTTCTGAGCGGATCTGCTTCATCCTGCTCGCGGGCGAATGAAATGGTATTGTCGAAATGCATAAGGATTCAAAGATACATTTCGGGAGAGATAATAAGATGATGGATGTCAACTCACTCCTCTGTTTTTTCACGCCAAGCCGCTAAGTCGCCAAGGAACAGCTTTGCGCCTTTGCGTCTTTGCGAGAAAAAATCACGCAGCTTCACTCAAACCATTTACAACCCGCCTGATTCCTTCCTTCATTAGTGGAACATTAAAATTCACAAGCAATCCTAATCGTAAATCTGTCAATCTCAGATAGGTCAAGAGCTGTTTGGGATGAACCGGGTGAATGTTCTCAACTGATTTGATCTCAATGATCACATGTTTTTTAACTATGATATCAGCCCGGAAACCGATGCCAAGTTCTTTACCGTCATGTTGAACTTTAATTTCTTTTTGTCTTTCAAAATCCCATCCTATTTTTTTCAATTCATAGCATAGGACTTCTTCATAGACCGATTCCAATAAACCTGGACCAAATTTTACATGTATACGATAACAGAGGTCGACAAGGGTTCTTGCAATTTCATTTTCATTCATAAATAAAGTGTTAGATAAATGGATATATAAAAAGTAAAATCGGCTGCGAAAATAAAAATTATTCTCAATCCAACACATCTTACCTTTGTCACTCATTTTTCCATTATGAAAAGAACGAAATCAGAAGAACTCTTTGCAAAAGCAAAAAAATATTTTCCCGGCGGAGTAAATTCACCGGTGCGTGCTTTCCGTTCCGTGGGAGGAACACCGTTATTCATTTCGAAAGGAAAAGGAGCGCACATCTGGGACGCTGACGGAAATGAATTCATCGACTACTGCTGCTCGTGGGGACCGCTCATCCTGGGTCATGCGAATGAAGGTGTGGTGAACGCGGTAAAGAAATCAGTGGAAGACGGAAGTTCTTTCGGGGCACCAACAGCTTTGGAGAATGAATTAGCCGAATTGATCCTGTCCAACAATACCTTCATTGAGAAAATAAGATTCGTCTCTTCGGGAACGGAAGCGGTGATGAGCGCGATACGCCTTGCGCGCGGATACACGGGAAGAAATAAGATCCTGAAGTTCGAAGGCTGTTATCACGGCCATTCCGATTCTCTATTGGTGAAAGCAGGAAGCGGACTCGTCACCTTCGGCAATACTTCATCAGCCGGAGTGCCGGAAGCATTCGTGAATGAAACGATCGTCGTGCAGCTGAATGATGAGCAGGCAGTAGAAGAAGCTTTCGCCAAATTCAAAAATGAGATTGCCTGCGTGATCATCGAACCGATCCCCGCGAATAATGGATTGCTGTTACAGGATAAAAAATACCTGCAGTTTCTCCGCGACATCACGAAGAAGAACGGAACGATGCTTTTATTCGACGAGGTCATTTCCGGATTCCGGATCGGATTTACCGGCGCTGCGGGCTACTATGGAATTCAACCAGACATCATCACGTACGGAAAAATAATCGGTGGAGGATTGCCGGTTGGTGCTTACGGTGCGAGTGCCGAAGTGATGTCGAAAATCTCTCCTGATGGAAATGTTTATCAAGCGGGAACCCTCAGCGGAAATCCTGTTGCGATGGCGGCCGGGATCGCGCAATTGACAGCTTGCCTGAAAAAAGGATTCTATGAAGATCTCGAACAGAAATGCAATTCGCTGGTAGATGGAGTGCGCGCGTATGTGAAGAAAAAAAATTATCCGGTAAAATTATTTTCCATCGGTTCCATCTTCTGGATCGCGTTCACAAACCAGGAAAAAATATCTTCAGCATCGGAGATCGATCCTTCTTCGATGGAAAAATTCAGGATTCTTCATCACGAATTACTGGAGCGCGGAATTTATCTCGGGCCTTCCGGCTATGAAGTGGGATTTATTTCCGGAGTGCATTCTGAAAATGATCTGCAGCGAACGATCAAAGCTTTTGAAGAGGCTTTAGATGTTGCATGCAAGCAGTAGCAGCGGGAAGAGGAGCAGGAGCGATCCATCAATTAAAAAAGAAAAATAATATTCATGGCGCCTGGAGGAACTTCCCATCACCAGCAGCGCAGCAATTGAGCTCCACACCATATAAGCGATCAGTGTTTTGATGTGAACGGTTCCTGATCCGAGGATGAAAAAGAAAAAAATAACGATCGTTCCCACGAGGCAGCAGATCGCCAGGATCTTCGAACCGTTGATGTTCAGGAGATGCGGCAATGCTTTCAGATCCTTCGCGTCGTAATTGATATCGCGGATGTCGAACGGAATGGTGATCGCGAAGATGAGCAGGAATACACAGATCGACCATGCGATCACCGCAACGGAATGCCAGGGATACACCACATTGCGTGCTGCGGTTGCCGGAACGAACACACAACTGATCGCCCAGGTGATCGCGATCACAAAGATCTTCGCAACAGGGATCTCGCGCAGCCTGATCCATTTTTTTCCGGTGGGAATAACCGGGAATGCTTAAGCGAAGGAAAGAACGGCCGGGATCAGGGCGGCGATCTTCGTTCGGGTGTAAAGGGTGAAGAAGGAATAGGTGAACGCGATGAATGCAAGGATGGAAAGTATGGTAAGTAATTTCCTGTGCGTAGTATTCCAGTGATGCCGGTAGAATTTTCTCGGAATGTGAGCATTCACGTAAGCGGATGGAAGCCTTTGCAGGTTGTAGCCGAAGAATGTTCCGCAAAAAAGGAAAACGAACAATTCCCAGCGGAGCTCATAATGAAAAAGTAATTGAGTGGAAAGAGCGACAGAAACGGCTCCGAACGCGATGTGAAAATTACCGAACAGGTAGAGATCAAATAATTTCCTCGGCCAACGCCTCATCAATGTGTGAAAGGTGTTGTTTGTCCGTTATAAATGACGGTTGCCGTTGCGATCCCTGCAGCCATTCCAATACCTCCCCAGAGCAACGTTCTGAAAAACCTGCGCTGCCTCGCATCCTTTTCATAACCGAGCACATACGTGTCATACCGGATATTCTGCGGATCGGAAACGCTGTTCGGTTTTACCTGTACGCGGAAGCCGGTAGAAGCGCCGGCGAAAGCGAAGGGCGGAAGGAACGAGAGAAGACTCCTGAAATATCCACCGGCCGCTCCGAAAAGAAATGCTCCGGCACACCAGCCGCGACAACGATAGTAAGAGCGTGCATCACGTTCGCCCACCATGAAATAACGGACTTCCTGCGGCGTGAAATAATTTCCGAATAAAGTGTCTTGCTTATAAAGTACGTTCTCTGTTCCGTTGCCATATTTTATGGAGAACACAAGGTCGAGGTCGACGAAGTCAGCTTTGAAGCTTCCATTCTTCGCGGGCACAAGCACTTTCAGCTGCTCGTCGGTCGAGTCCTTCACCACGCCGGTCATGATCTTGCCACTCATCAGGTAAACGGTATCAAGCGGTTGGGAAGTCTGTGCTCTCAGTAACGCGGAGGCGAACAACAGGCAGAAGATCAGGGCGGTCTTTTTCATAATATTCCGATTCTTTTCAAATATAAGAATCCGCGGAGGAATTCTGAACAACCGGTTCGTAATTCCCGGTTTTCATCCTTTCTTTTCTCATTATCTTTGCGCTTCGTTTTAAGAATGTAATTCAGCACTGTTGAAGAGGCGAATGAAGTTCTCGACGTTATTTGATCCCTTTACCTAACCAAATCGTTATTCGTAGCCATGAGTACAGATAAATTCAGCCGCAGACACATCGGTCCATCGGACACAGATGTGCGCGATATGCTCAAACTGATCGGCGTTTCTTCCGTCGATCAACTGATGTCAGAAGTCATTCCATCATCCATCCGATTGAAAAAACCGCTTGAAGTCGCCGACGGGATCAGTGAATATGATTACCTCCGTTTCCTTCGTGCAACAGGAGAAAAAAATAAAGTCTACACGAGTTGTATCGGTCTTGGATACTACGGAACAATTCTTCCGCCCGTCATTCAGCGCAATATTCTCGAGAATCCGGGTTGGTACACCGCATACACTCCGTACCAGGCAGAAATTTCACAGGGACGACTCGAAGCATTGCTGAATTTCCAGACGATGGTGATGGATCTCACCGCGATGCCAATGGCGAATGCGTCTCTGCTGGATGAAGCAACTGCGGCTGCTGAGGCGATGTTCATGCTTTTCGGCAACAGGAAAAAAGAAGCGATCGCAAAAGGCGCAAATAAATTCTTCGTTTCGGAAAAATGTTTCCCGCAAACGATCGATCTCATTCACACCCGTTCTGCGCCTCTCGGAATTGAGGTCGTTGTCGGCGATCACCACTCTGCAACATTCGATGCGACTTATTTCGGCGTGCTGCTGCAGTATCCGGATATCAATGGAGAAATAGAGGATCATAAAGCATTCACGGAAAAAATTCACGCACTTGGTGCAGGTGTTGCCGTGGCAACCGATCTGCTCGCACTCGCATTGCTTACTCCTCCGGGTGAATGGGGCGCTGATGTCGTTGTGGGTAATTCACAGCGTTTCGGTGTACCAATGGGATACGGCGGACCTCACGCGGCGTTCTTCGCGACCAAAGAAGAATTCAAGCGTTTGTTGCCCGGCAGGATCATCGGTGTTTCCATCGACAGCAATGGGAATCATGCGTTGCGAATGGCTTTGCAGACACGTGAACAGCATATCAAACGCGATAAAGCAACTTCAAATATCTGCACAGCGCAGGCGTTGCTCGCGATCATGGCGAGTATGTACGCGGTGTATCACGGGCCCGATGGCATTCGTGCGATCGCGCACCAGGTGCACCAGAATACATGCGCGGTGACCGCGGCGCTGGAGAAAGCAGGATTCGAACGCATCAACCAGAAATTCTTCGACACCATCTCTTTCCGTTTGCCGAAAGGAAAAAATGTGAATGACATGAAGTCGGCGGCGGAAAAAATGAAAGTGAATTTCCGCTACGGAAAAGATACGATCCACATCAGCCTCGATGAAACGGTTCAGCCCGATGATCTGCAGAATATCCTGAACGCACTCGGGGTGAAAGCGGGAAAAGCGATTGCTTCTCCGATCACCGGTTCCATCAAACGCGAAGGAGAAATTCTCTCGCACGCCATCTTCAATTCCTATCATTCTGAAACGGAAATGATGCGTTACATCAAGAAGCTCGAGAATAAGGATCTTTCGCTTGTTCATTCGATGATCTCGCTTGGATCCTGCACCATGAAACTGAACGCGGCGGCTGAATTACTTCCGCTCACCTGGCCATCGTTCGCGAATCTTCATCCATTCGTTCCGCAGGAACAGGCGGTCGGCTATTATGAAGTGATCGATGAGCTGAATAAAATTCTTTCTACCGTTACCGGCTTTGCATCGATGTCATTTCAACCGAATTCGGGAGCGCAGGGCGAATACGCAGGTCTTATGGTGATCCGCGCGTATCACATCAGTCGTGGTGAAGGACATAGAAATGTTGCACTCATTCCTTCCTCGGCGCACGGAACAAATCCTGCTTCAGCTGCAATGGCAGGCATGGATATCGTGGTGGTGAAATGTGATGAGAAAGGAAATATTGAAGTGAGTGACCTGCGTGCAAAAGCGGAACAGCATAAAGACAAACTGAGTTGTTTGATGGTGACGTATCCATCTACACACGGAGTGTTTGAAGAATCCATCATGGAGATCACATCCATCATTCATCAGAATGGCGGACAGGTGTACATGGATGGTGCGAACATGAATGCACAGGTGGGATTGACAAGTCCGGGAAATATCGGCGCTGACGTTTGCCACCTGAATCTTCACAAAACATTCGCTATTCCTCATGGTGGCGGTGGTACGGGAATGGGACCGATCGGTGTCGCGAAACATCTCGTTGAATTCCTGCCATCACATCCTGTTGTGAAAACAGGTGGAGAAAAAGGAATTCACGCTATTTCCGCAGCGCCATTCGGCAGTGCGCTCATCCTGCTTATTTCATACGGTTATGCGAAAATGCTGGGTGGAAACGGGATGACCGAATCAACAAAAGCGGCTATTCTCAATGCGAACTACATCAAGGAAAAACTGAAAGGCCATTTCCAGACGCTTTATACAAACGTGAATGGAAGAGTGGCGCACGAGATGATCCTGGAATGTGCAGAATTCAAACGCACCGCGAAAGTGGAAGTGGGCGATATCGCGAAAAGGCTGATGGACTATGGTTTTCATGCTCCGACTGTTGCTTTTCCTGTGCATGATACATTAATGGTGGAGCCAACAGAAAGTGAATCCAAAGCCGAGCTCGATCGTTTCTGTGATGCGATGATCTCGATCCGTAATGAGATCCGAGCGATCGCAGATGGACAGCAGGATGTGTCGGATAATTTGTTGAAGAACGCTCCGCATACTGCAGTGAGTGTGATCAGTGGCGAGTGGAAGCATGGTTATTCAAGAGAAAGTGCAGCTTATCCGCTCAAGTGGGTGCGCGACGCTAAATTCTGGCCATCAGTCGGACGAGTCGACAATGCTTATGGTGACCGTAACCTGGTATGCTCCTGTTTACCGATGGAAGCGTATATGGAACCGGCCGGAGTATAGGGAAGACGCGTAAGATTATTTTAAAAAGTTTAGGCATTGCAACTTCCAAAAAGGACAAAAACCTATATTTGCACTTCAAACCAAGACCTCAACAAAAAACTTAACACAATGAAAAAAATCTACACGATTTCTGCTGCTTTGGTGCTTGCTTTCGCAGCAAATGCTCAGCGTGCCGTGGGAACTGCTACACCTATGCAGCCGATCCCTCATTCTTCAGTATCTGTACAGTCGATGCCTGTAACTGATACACTTGCTCCGGATGCTGACTGGACTCAACAACCAACTCTTTACAGCTCTTCAGGCGGTGGATTTGTTGTTGGTAACAACTCTTACGGCGATCTTCAGAAAACACAGATCTATCGTCCGGGTGTTCCTGTGACTGTGATCGGTGCGATCTACTGGTTCGGTGCTAAACAGGTTGGTGGAAACGGAAACGTAGCAATGCGTATCTATCACCTCGACGGTAACAACGGAACTTCAACCGCTGGTACAGGCCAGGTTTGCCCTAACACAACTTATGTTTCTGATAACGTAGCTATCGGAAACGTTGACACAAGCCTTAGCCTTGCAAGTGCTTATGTTCACACTTACTCTGCACCACAGTTCTGCGCTGGTGATTTCGCTGTTGGATTCTTCCTCGGTGGACTTACAGCTGGCGATACGATCGGACTTGTTTCTACAGCTGATCCTAACGCTAACACAGAAGATTCCTGGGAAGAGTGGAGCGATAACAGCTGGCACACCATGCTGGAGCCTAACAACTGGGGATTGAACATCGCACTCGCGATCTTCCCAATGGTTGACGCTTCAAGCGGAATTGACCAGGCTGGTTTCATCAATGACATCAAAGTTGGTCTTGCTGGTCCAAACCCAACAATGGACAACACAGAGATCGCTTACGAACTCCGTAACAACGTTTCTAACGTTACGATCACGGTTCTTGATGCACAAGGCCGTGTTGTGAGCACAGAAAGCAATGACAACGTTGCTGCCGGACGTCACACATTCGATTTCAACGGTTCTTCACTTGCTGCCGGAACTTACTATGTACAGTTCAACGCAGGCGCTGCAAATCACGTAGCGATCCCTGTTGTGAAAAAATAATTGACCTTTTCTGATCAGGAAGGCCCCCGGAAACCCGGGGGCTTTTTTTTGCTGTACGCGTAAGACCTTGTTAAAACAAATAAGCGGCTGCATATACTTTTCCTATATTTGCGTAACCAAGAAAACCAAAACAACCCGACATGAAAAAAATCTACTTCTCATTCGTTGCTGTCCTGATCGGAACTGTGGCGTTCGGACAGAGTCTTTCTACGAGACAGGGCGGACATGTTCCCCTGAATCACGTTAACCGTTATGCACCACCATCTTCTACACAGAGTCAGCAGAATTTCTATACTGACTATGACATGATGGACAGTGCTTACCAGACCGGGGTGAACGGATATTCGTACACCTATTTCATCTGGGATATGAATATGAATTATTCCTACACCGCCGGCGATACTTCCCTCAAATGGGCTGCTGTCGATTTCGCGCAGTTGTATGATTCGTACAACGGAGCTACTTCGATCCCATCCAGTTCCTACAACTCTATCACCATCGATAGCGTTTACATGGTGCTCGGACATTCCAACTATTCGGGACTGAATGATACACTCATCACCCAGATCCTCCAGTGCACATCCGGTGGTTACCCAAGCGCAACCGCTACAGTTCTCACTGCGGATACGGAAGTGTTCAACACCAGTCTTACCGGAAGCAACACCTGGTTGCAAACAGGCGTTCTTACCATTCCTTTCGGTTACAACATCGCGAACAACTCTACCAAATTCGGAGTTCGTGTGAGATACTACGGATCACCACTCGATACTTTCGGCCTCGTTGCTGGTTTCGGTGACCTCGGTCAGTCATGCGGAAGTATTCCTGCACTTACCAACATGGCTGTGCGTTCGAATTATTATCCGGACAGCTATCGCCACGATATGCGTTGGGCGCTTCCTCCATACAACATTCAGCAATTGCCGACGTCTACCAACCAGGACATTTATTATGACTGCGATGGAAGCGGAACATATGCTACAGGAACTGATGGAGAGAACTTCATGCAGAACTGGCAGATCTGGATCAACGCAACGATCGATGGAGTGGGTATGGATGAGTTCAATACGATCTCTGAGGTCGGACAGAACATTCCGAATCCAACCAACAACACAACAGCGATTCCTTTCCGTCTGAAAGCTGCTTCCAACGTATCACTTTCTATCTGTGATGTTGCAGGTAAAGTGGTGTACAGCGAAGAGCGTTCAAACGTAGCAACAGGTCAGAACGAATTCGTTGTGAATGCAACTAATCTTGCTGCGGGTGTTTATTACTACACCGTAACAGCAGGAACCGATCGCATCACACAGAAAATGATCGTTACCCAATAATCTTTTTCAGAAATGAAAAGCCCCGGAGCAAAACGCTTCGGGGCTTTTTTTTTATTCTCTTTCGAGCCGTTCCCGGAATGCTTTCAGGAATTTATTGGCGTACACGAATTCCGACAGCACTTTGTTATCCGAACGCAGGATCTCATCTCTCGTTCCTTCCCATGTTTTTACACCCTTGTAGAGGAATGCAATGCGGTCGCCGATCTCGAGCACCGAGTTCATATCGTGCGTGATCACAACAGTGGTAATGTTGAATTCTTCTGTGATCTCCGCGATGAGTTCATCGATCAGGATGGAAGTGATCGGGTCGAGTCCCGAATTGGGTTCATCACAGAAAAGATATTTCGGATTCATAGCAATGGCCCGTGCGATCGCCACCCGCTTTTTCATTCCACCTGATAATTCGGCGGGAAAAAGTTTGCTCACATTCGGCAGATTCACACGCTGCAAACAGAAATTCACACGTTCTCTTTTTTCCTGTTCCGATTTATCCGTGAACATGGAAAGCGGGAACATGACATTCTCTTCAACGGTCATCGAGTCGAACAGCGCCGCACCCTGGAACAGCATGCCGATCTGTTTACGGATCTCCTTGCGTTCGTCAAAATTCATGTGCAGGAAATCCTTGTTGTCATACAAAACTGCGCCCGACTCCGGCTGGATCAATCCTACCATGCATTTCACGAGTACAGATTTCCCTGTTCCCGATTCACCGATGATGAGATTGCATTTTCCCTCTTCGAACTGGAAGGAGAAATCCTGCAGCACAACTTTCTCCCCGAATTTTTTATTCATGTTCTTTACTTCGATCATGAGAGGAGGAGTTGAGTGAGAATGAAATTGAAGATGAGCAGCACGATGATGGAATACACCACCGCTTTGGTACTTGCCTGTCCCACTTCGAGCGATCCGCCTTTCGCGTAATAACCATGATAGGAAGAAACAGAAGGAATGATGAAGCCGAAGACGAGTGTTTTCATCATCGCGTAGAACACGTTGTAGGGCCGGAAATCATATTGAATTCCATAGACGAATTCATACGGCGTTACAGCACCTGCCGCGACACCGAGTACAAATCCACCGACGTGGCCGAGGAACATGCTGATGAGAATGATGAAAGGAAAAATGAAAACAGATGCGAATAATTTCGGAAGAATGAGGAAGCTCGCCGAATTCACGCCCATGACATCGAGCGCGTCGATCTGTTCGGAAATGCGCATGTTGCCGATCTCGGAAGCAATGGAAGATCCCACTTTTCCCGCAAGAATGAGACTGACGATGGTCGGTGAGAATTCGAGAATGATGGAATCGCGGGAAGCAACTCCCACAGCGTAAAGCGGTATCCACGGACTTTCAAATCCGAATGCCGACTGGATGGTGATAACCGCGCCCATGAAAATGGAAATGATGGCGACGGTTCCCAGCGAACCAATTCCGATCTCGTTCACTTCATGGAAAAAACGGTTCCAGAAGATCTTTGGTTTGTCAGGC
>DATJEX010000080.1:0-5331 GCA_035496135.1 Bacteroidia bacterium | reverse complement strand
AGAACAGGGCGGTGGCGCAGGTGATTCACGTGTGAACATCCGCGGTGCCGATCAGCGCAACGTGGGCGTGATGGTGGATGGTGTACCGATGAACGATATGGAAACGGGACAAGTTTACTGGAGCAACTGGGATGGATTATCAGATGTTACACGCACGATGCAGGTACAACGTGGACTCGGCGCTTCACGACTTGCCATTCCTTCCGTTGGCGGAACAGTGAATATTCTCACGCGCGGAATTGATGATGCACCTTCTGTAACGGCTCATGTCGATTTCGGTAATAACGGTTTGCAGAAAACATATTTCGGATTCAATTCCGGTGTGATCGGGAATGGATGGGGAATCACTGCTGCCGGTGCAAGACAAACAGGTAATGGCTGGGTAGACCAAACGTGGGATGATCAGTGGGCGTACTTCATTAAAGTGCAGAAACGATTTGACAAAAGTCTCATCACCTTCAGCATGAATGGCGCACCGCAGTCACACGGACAACGCTACACCGTCATGCCGGTCGCGATCCTCGATTCTGCTTATGCAGCTAAACTCGGTGTGAATGTCGATTCGTTCTACGCTGCAAATGGCGGTGGATTCACCACGCACACACAGGGCGAACGCGGACTGCGTTACAATCCGGATTGGGGATTCATCAATTATTCTGACGGACAACAGGGAAAAGTAAGCGGCGATGTGAATTTTTACAATAAACCTCTTTTCAATTTATCCTGGTTCTACAACGCCAACGACCGCTTGACTTTTTCAACTGTCGCTTATCTCTCGCATGGTTATGGTGGCGGCGCGACATTCAAGAATACTCCAACGCGCGATACACTCAGTGGCCAGTACAACCTGACATCTATCTACAACAACAATTCTTCTACCATCAATCCTGTTTACAGTACGACCGAACATTATTCATCGAATGTATTGCTCGCCGCGATGAACAATCATATCTGGTATGGATTGATGAGTACCGCAACCTATCGTGCTTCGGATAATTTATCACTGATGTTCGGAATTGACGGGCGTGAATACAAAGGCACGCATTACCGGATGGTGTACGATCTGCTCGGTGGCGATTATTATCTCGACAACACAGCGGGAAGAGATCAAAATCAACCGGTGGGCACTTACATGGGCGATCCGAATTTCCAGTATTACCTGAAACATAAAGGAGACAAAGTTGGTTACTACAATGATTCCTATGTGCAATGGGAAGGACTGTTCACGCAGGCGGAATACGTGAAGAAGAATTGGAGTGCATTTCTCACCGTCACCGGTTCCGCTTCACAATATCAGCGTGTCGATCATTTCAAGAAGCAGGATATCACACTTGATGACGGAACCATCGTTCCGATGATCGTTGGTTATGGCGAAACCTATTTCACCAACGGAACACAATCGGAGGTCGCAAATTACACCGACATTGTTTCACAGAATGGAGACACGACCTTCATCAAGAACGGAACCAGCGGCCCTGTTGATACACTGATCGGGGCGAAAGGTTATGCGTGGGGATCTGATGCGGCAAGAACAGCGCAAACGAAAAAAAGAACGTTTCCCGGATTTACGATCAAGACCGGCGCGAATTACAACCTGAATGACAATTTCAATGTCTTCATGAATCTCGGTTACATGAATCTTGCTCCGCGTTTCAATTCTGTTTTTGATAATAACAATCATTCCTATCCTGCAGTTCACCAGCAGGAAGTGTACGCTGCAGAACTCGGCTTCGGCGCGCGATTCGAAACTTTCGCTGCCAATGTGAATGCTTATTACACCAACTGGCTGAACAAATCTCCGGCCGGAAGTCCGACTACCACTTACGCAGGTGATCCTTACACGTACGATCTGCAGGGACTGAACACGCTCCTCCGCGGAATTGAATTCGACGCCAACTGGAAACCGTGCAAAAAGATCCAGATCGAAGGACTCTGTTCGTTCGGCAACTGGACGTACAATTCTTCTGGCCGCGTTTATCTCTATGATGCGAATTATGTGCTCGCCGAATCTGCCGATTACAGCGCGAAAGGAATTCATCTCGGTAATTCAGCACAAACACAATTGAGCGGATCCATTCGCTGGTCGCCGTTCAAAGGCTGTTACATCAAACCGAGATATACCTACTTCGCGAGAAATTACGCCGACTTCGATCCGATCATGCTTACACCGGTGTATGACAACAACGGAAATCTCCTGCGTGATAATCGTGATCGTGAATCGTGGCTCGCTCCTTCTTACGGAACACTGGATCTCAATCTCGGTTACAACTACGAACAGGCGATCGACAAGGACAGCAACCGGAAGCTCAACATCGGATTCAGGGCTTCGATCGTCAATATTCTCAACGCCTCTTATATCACCGACGCCAGGAACGGCGTAAATTTCGATGCAACAACGGCCACCGTGTTCATGGGAATGGGAAGAAGATTCACGGTCGGCATGAATGTCACTTTCTGATAAAAAAACTGCTCAACACCACACCAGTAAAAACAAAAATGAAAATGAAAAAATTACTCACCGCGCTTTTCTCTATCATGATCGTGTCGATGATCGCGCAAACCACACTCCCGACATCATGGAGTTTCACCACAACGGTTTTCCCGAATGGATGGACCGCTTCCGGAAATACCTATTATTCCGGATCAGGAAATACGCCACCGGCATGCAAGTTCGACGGAACAGGTGATTGGGTGCAGATCTATTTTTCCGGAACACCCGGCCCGCTTACTTATTACATCACCGGAAATTCTTTTTCAGGCGGAACATTCGATGTGCAGGAATCAGTGAACGGAACAACATGGACCACATTGCGTTCTTATAACGATGTCACACTTCCTGCATCAACATACACGCTGGAAACGGATAATCCATCCGCGACGAGTCACTACATCCGTTTTTATTATACGCTTAAAGTCGGCGGCAATGTCGGGCTCGATGATGTGAATCTGGATGCGGCTCCGGCCGGCCCTCAACAGGAGATCAATGTGAAATTCAATTCCGCAACGGTTCTCACGGGTGGAAACGTATGGTTCGGTTCTCCCGTTTCTACAATGACTCCCGAAAATTTCACCATCGAAAACCAGGGCACCGTCAACACACTCAATATTTCTTCTGCTGTTATTTCCGGCCCTGCTGCTGCGGATTATTCCGTCGCTTCTTTTCCATCTACCGTTGCCGCTTCCGGAACAGGAACGCTTACGGTGAATTTCACACCTTCTGCAGTCGGAACACGCGCTGCAATATTGACGATCAATAATGATGATGCCGATGAAGGCGCTTACGTCATCGATCTGAACGGATGTGGCGGCGGATTCGCGACAGAGCCAACAGCTTCTGCAACGAACATGAGTTTCACGAGTGTAAAATCCTATCGTTTCAAAGTGAATTATGTTGCGGCGACTCCATCTCCGGACGGATATGTTGTTCTCCGTCGTGACGGCGCTCCTGTTACTGATGTTCCTGTCGACGGAACTTCGTACCAGGTCGGTGACCAGGTCGGTGCTTCCAAAGTGACCTACGTTGGAACGAATAATTCCTTCTGGCCCGATTACATTGGTGCATCTTCGAATTACTACTTCGCAGTTTTCTCTTACAATGGCCCCGGTGCTTATGTGAATTATCTCACATCATCTTCGCTCAGCGGAAATGTCACTTCATCCGGTTCCATGCAGCCTGCTAATTATTACAGCACGATCAGCACAGCTGCTCCGACATTCGTAGATGACCTGACGGCATTGACAAATCCGCACACGGATAATTTCTACAGCAATTACGGTCCGCGTTTCGCTTCTATTTTCTGGGCACGTGATACAACGGGTGGCGACAAAGTGCTGACCTGTGTTTACTCCGGAGAAAATTATGTTTACACCGAACCGTTGCAATGGGGAACATTTTCGCGCGAACACACTTATGCGCACAGCTGGATGCCGACTTATCCTTCTACAACTGGAGCAGAATATTCCGATTACTTCAATTTATATCCTGTCGATCAGAATAACTGCAACGCGGTGCGCAGCAATTATCCGTTCGGAATTGTCGTGAATGTGACGAACACTTACATGGGAGCGAAATACGGAACAGATGCGAATGGCCATATCGTTTACGAACCACGCGACGCCCAGAAAGGTGACGCGGCTCGTTCCCTGTTCTACATGGCGACAACTTACAATACTTCCACACAGAACTGGGGTTTCCCGAATCCGATCAGTTCGAGTATCCTGTATGGTGAAGATCAGAATCTGCTTAAGGCATGGAATTATCTTGATCCGCCGGATGCGCGCGAGATCGCGAAGAATGATTTTCTCGATTCGCTCCAGGGTAACAGGAATCCATTCATCGACAGTATCAATTACGCGTGCTACATCGACTTCACCAATATGACTCGTATCAGCGGGCCTGTTGTTCCGTGTTCAAGTTCGAATGTCGCGGTTCACGAAACAAATCCGAACAATGTTCAGCTCGGTTTGTGGCCGAATCCGACAGAAGGATCATTCACACTTTATTACCAAACGGAAAAAGCAGAATCGATCACCATCCGCATCATGGATGTTTCCGGAAGGATCGTTTTTGAAGAACAGAACAATGTGAGCACAGGTGCGAATGCGTTCGCGCTCGATCTGACCGGATTTGCGAAAGGAGCATACACGCTACAGGTGCAGGGAAGTTCGATCATCAACAAGAAACTTCTTCTTCAATAGGTCGAACCTCATTCGAATTACCAATTACTCAATGATCAATTACCAATGAAAAATGGTAGAATTGGTCATTGATAATTGGCAAATTGAGCCCATTTCCGATCTTTTAACAGGCTGAAAATTGAGCAATGTTATTCGCTAAAACCCGCAACCAGTAAGGGTTTCAGCCGTATAACACAGTGAACACCTAGTTATCAAAAGCCCATTGTGAATGTCTTGGGCTTGTTTTACAGCATATTATGATTATTTTAGCGCGACTTTTAACAGGTCTAATGGACAGTTTTAGTAGACTCCCGTTTGAAACTATTCAAATACATAGCTGTTTTGTCAGTAACCATTTTTGGTTTGCGGAACGTCGCGCACGCTGATGCGCATATTTCCATCGCCGCATCCTATACGGTTGCCGTGATCGACACTGCCGGCCCTTCCAACGAAACAACCTCCAACGATACGATCCAGCCTGCTGCTGATGTGGCGGATGATATCATCATTGCTGATACGAATACAACCACCGATCCGCCGGCTGTTTCTGCTACCGCTACCATCGTTTCGGCTGACGCTGCAGATGAGAATCCTGCCGGTGATCTTTACGAAGATTTCGATACCACACTTGTTCACGCGGAAAAATTCGACGCA
>DATJEX010000079.1:0-8164 GCA_035496135.1 Bacteroidia bacterium | reverse complement strand
CGCCGTTCGTCAGATTAATGCAGCATGGATAAGGTCATCTGATTGCGACCTTCAACTTGTTGTTGGTCAAGATCGGATGCTCCAACGACCGAAGGGAGGCGGAAGGTGAAAAATCATTTGTTTTTATCATAGAATTCGATGCCCGCAAGTGCCGTGCACAGCGAGGCAGCGGGACAACAGGTGTTTTGTTGCACTGCACTTCTTGCTCCTAAGCAGTAACGGATTAGCACCAATTAGCACGGAGTTTCAATTCAGTTAATCGCTCCGGTAAATTTTTCTCTTTACTTTATTTTGAAAGCGCTGTTCATAATACATTTTGTTGGGCGGAAAAGATTTTGCGGATAATCCTGGTTTTCCTGAGGATCGATGGGAAGAACGCAGGTTCCTGGAGTCCAATCAGGCATGAGTAATAGAATTCTGATGATCTCATTATCAATTGCGGGGCTGACTTGCTTCAAAATGGCCGGCTCGAGAAGTTTTCCATTTTTGTCAATTGTGAATTCGAAATAAACCGTCTTACCGATCACGCTCGTATCAATAAGATTCCTGTTGAAACATGAATCAATAAAGTGGTTCATCATTTTGTAACTCTGGTCCTCATTCTTCGCGCCATGGAAGAGTGGCATTTTCAGAGCTGTGTCCTCCGGTAAAATTGTTTTTGCAGGAGCAATGATATTGCCTTTCACACGCAAAGTAATATAGCCATTGGAAGCATTTGAAACGACAAGGAACGATTTATCAAACGGGCCGAATCGTTGCGCCCAGCTTCCCAATTTGATCGTTCCACTCGCTCCCGGCATAATTGAATCATGATTATAATATGGCTCGACCCAGTCAAAAAAACCACTCGAAGGAAACCAACTCAACTGTAGCGGTTCGTCGCCTGTATTCCTGAAATGAAAGACAACGTTACTGTCAGTCAGTTTATCGTAAGGAACAGTTCCCATATCAATGATAAATTCTTCAAATTCTATACGGGGACCGATTTTGGTTTTGGCAATCGCAGTGTCCGTCTGAGCAAAAGAATCTACAGAAAGAGAAATCAGCGTAATTATTATTCCGGAAAATATTCCGCAGCTCTTCAGTGATCTCATTGATAAAATTTCAATCAAAAATCAATCCAAGTTTAGCGCGATCTAGTACGGATTTTTTGAAACACCGAACCAACTTCCTTAGCCCCGATGCCCGCAAGTGCCATGCACAGCGAGGCAGCGGGACAGCAGGTATTTTGCTGCACTACAGTTCTTGCTCCAACTCATTCTACCACGGAGTCACGGGGAGCGCTCCTCGACAGGCTCGGAGTAAACTCCGTTTCACGAAGAAAAAGGAAAAGGCTCATCTTCCGACAAGCCTTTCAATTGGTAATTGGTAATTGAACAATTGGTAATTACCCAAGAATTCCTCTCGAGATCACGATCTTCTGCACTTCTGAAGTTCCTTCGTAGATCTGTGTGATCTTTGCATCGCGCATCAAACGTTCTACGTGGTATTCTTTCACGTAACCGTATCCGCCGTGAACCTGTACCGCTTCCGTGGTCACCCACATCGCTACGCGTGACGCGTACAACTTCGCCATGGCAGAAGAGATGGTGTAATCCATGTGCATGTCTTTGTGCCATGCTGCTTTGAGACACAACAAACGCGCTGCTTCAATTTCGGTCGCCATGTCGGCGAGTTTGAACGCGATGGCCTGGTGCTGATTGATGGTTTTGCCGAATGCTTTTCTTTCTTTCGAATACGCGAGCGCGAGTTCATACGCACCTGACGCGATACCGAGCGCCTGCGATGCGATGCCGATACGTCCGCCGGTCAAAGTCTTCATCGCGAATTTGAATCCGAATCCGTCTTCGCCAATGCGGTTCGCTTTCGGAACTTTCACATCGGTGAACATGAGTGAATGCGTATCACTCGCACGAATTCCCATTTTATTTTCCTTCGGACCGACAACGAATCCGGGCATTCCCTTTTCGACGATGAATGCGTTGATGCCTTTGTGTCCTTTATCAATATCGGTTTGTGCGATCACGAGATAAACGGAAGCACTTCCGCCATTGGTGATCCAGTTCTTTGTTCCGTTCAACAAATAATAATCGCCGCAATCTTTCGCTGTAGTACGTTGCGAAGTTGCATCCGATCCGGCCTCCGGTTCAGAAAGACAGAATGCGCCGATGATCTCACCTTTCGCGAGTGGAATAAGATATTTCTGTTTCTGTTCTTCCGTTCCGAACGTCTGGAGTCCCCAGCACACGAGTGAATTGTTCACCGACATGATCACCGAACAGGACGCGTCCACTTTGGAAATTTCTTCCATCGCGAGGACGTAGGAGATCGTATCCATTCCGCCGCCGCCGTATTTCGGATCGACCATCATGCCGAGGAATCCGAGTTCGCCCATCATTTTCACCTGGTCTTTCGGAAATTTCTGCTGATCGTCGCGTTCAATAACGCCCGGCTTCAGTTCGTTCTGCGCGAAATCTCTCGCTGCTTTCTGGATCATCAAATGCTCTTCCGACAACTCGAAATTGAGTCCGGCCGCTGTTTCTGTGAGTGTGTGTGACATGAGGCAAATATACACTTTTGGATGCTTGTTTCATTGGGGAACGAATTACGAATGGCGCGAATATCCGAATTACGGATCATGCAGATTACGATTAGTATATTCGTGCGATTTGTAATTTGTTCCCAATGAAGGAAATGCAGTTTGTTATAGGTTTGATGTCGGGGACTTCGCTCGATGGACTGGATATCTGCCTGGCTTCTTTCGATGAGAAAAACGGGAAACTCTCCGGAGAAATTCGGAAAGCAGAGACGATCCCCTACACGGAAGAATGGCTGAAAAAACTCAAGCGAGCGGAGCATTGTGTGGGGAGTGAGCTCGCGGAATTGCACGATGAATATGGAAAATTTCTCGGTGAATGTGTGAATGATTTCATTGGGAGAAATAAGCTGTCACAGCAGATCTCACTTGTTTCTTCTCACGGCCACACGATCTACCACAATCCATCTGCCGGATATACTTTTCAATTGGGTTCCGGAATTTCATTGAGAAAAACGTGCGGAATTCCTGTTGCGTGTGATTTCAGGAGCGGAGATGTGGCATTGGGCGGACAAGGCGCGCCGCTTGTTCCTATTGGAGACCGTTTGCTATTCGGGGAATATGAATATTGCCTCAACCTCGGTGGATTTGCAAATATTTCATTCGAGAAAGACGCCAAAAGAATTGCTTATGACATTTGTCCCGCGAATTATGTACTGAACCGATTGGCAGAACGTGCAGGAAAAAAATATGATGACGGAGGACGGATGTCGGAAGGCGGAGTGACTGTTCCCTTTCTCCTGGAGAAACTGAATGCGCTCCCATATTATTCAAAACCGCATCCTAAATCACTGGGAAGAGAATGGGCAGAGCAAAATATCTTCCCGCTTTTCTCCAATGAAATCCCAACGGCCGACCTTCTGCGGACATTTACCGAACACGTCGCAATTCAAATTGGAAAAGAAACTTCCTGCCCCGGAAAAATGCTCGTCACCGGAGGAGGCGCACACAACGGATTTCTTATTTCACGAATGAAAGATTTATGCAAAGCAGAAATTGTCATTCCCGATAAAAACATCGTCGACTTCAAGGAAGCATTGATCTTCGCTTTACTCGGATTTTTGAGAATGAAAAACGAGGTAAATATTCTCTCCAGTGTCACTGGTGCGGGGAAGGATAGTTGCGGGGGAGAATTATTCTAGCGGGAACAAATTATCACGCCATGGCGTGACGACAATATACGCATGCGACAAGCCACGTACTTGTAAGTTTTCTTGGTAAAATCTGTAATTGGAATATTTGCGCGATAAGTAATTCGTTCCCTCTCAAAAGTCGTCATTGAAGAACTGATCATCATCATCGTCCAGGTCGAGATCATCAAAATCCACGTCTACATCTTTCTCGATCTTCGCTTTGGAATCGTCAATCTCATTGTCAGAATCATCTTCGTCCGGCTTCTCATAATCATCCAGCTCTTCCGGAAGATCCTCATCCGAATCATCGTCTGCAACAGCATGCTTAGCTTTCGAAACTTTCGCAGCCGGCTTTCCTGTTTTCACAGCTGCAGCTTTTACGGTTTTGACTTGCTTTTTCATGTGGGAGGATTAGTGACCTAAAGTTAGAAAAACTTTTTTCAAACAATCAACACAACACTTCTATTTTTTTATCGACCATTTTTTATCGACGCAAATCAGGCTTTGGTCTGAATTAAGAACGATGGCCGAAACCATTTCGTACTTTTGTGCGCCCTCACGCAAATCCTTCCGGCAAGCGTGGCAAAAAAAAATACTGTGAAAGAATTACTGGATCAATACGAGAATAAACGGCCCGAGATCGTTTTCGAATGGAAAGACGCGGAGACCGAAGCGGAAGGCTGGGTCGTGATCAATTCCCTGCGCGGCGGTGCGGCTGGTGGTGGAACACGAATGAGAAAAGGCCTCGACCGACGGGAAGTGGAATCACTGGCGAAAACGATGGAAGTGAAATTCACTGTAGCAGGGCCCGCGATCGGCGGTGCTAAATCAGGAATAAATTTCGATCCCAACGATCCACGCAAACGCGGTGTGCTCGAACGCTGGTTCAAAGCGGTAATGCCATTGCTGAAAAATTATTACGGAACAGGCGGCGATCTCAACGTTGATGAAATTCACGATGTGATCGACATCACTTCGAAATACGGGTTGCAGCATCCCCAGCAGGGCGTCGTACGCGGACATTTCGGAACGGATACGGACAGCACCTCGAAACGGATCCAGAATCTCCGCGCAGGTGTCACCAAAAAAATTACGGATCTGCAATTCGCTCCTTCGGGTTCATTTACCGTTTCCGACATGATCACCGGTTACGGCGTCGCTGAATCGGTCAAGCATTACTATTCCATCTGGGGAGGAAGCGTGAAAGGAAAACGCGTCATCATCCAGGGATGGGGAAATGTCGCATCGGCAGCCGGCTATTATCTCGCGCAGGATGGAGCGCTCATCACAGCGATCATTGATCGTGACGGAGGCGTCGTGAACAAAAAAGGTTTTGATTTCGCCGCGGTGAAAAAACTTTTCCTGGGCAAAGACGGAAATAAACTCCGCGCTGATGGAATGTTGTCGCCCGACGAAATTCAGAAGCAAGCATGGGAAGCCGGAGCGGAAATTTTCATTCCTGCTGCTGCATCACGATTAGTTACAAAAGAACAGATCGACAAAATGATCACGAGCGGACTCGAGTGCATCGCATGCGGAGCCAATGTTCCATTCGCTGATAAAGAAATTTTCTTCGGACCCATTGGCGAATACACCGATTCCAGAATTTCACTCATTCCCGATTTCATTTCCAATTGCGGCATGGCACGCGTGTTCGCTTATCTCATGGGTGATAAAGTGGAATTGACAGATGCAGCCATCTTCGGCGATGTTTCTTCCACCATCAGAAAGGCGATGGAAAAAACGCACGCTGTTTCTCCAGCTAAAACACATATCGCGAGAGCAGCTTTCGGAATTGCGCTGAAAGAGTTGGTTTGATCTATTCTCCGTGTCTCTGTGGTTTTTTACTGAGGAGCCCATGAAGTTAAGCTGCGCATACTTCATTGGAGCAAGACCAGCATCACATCTAATCACCACCTGTCCCGTCCGTGCGCAGCAGGAGCACGCGCGTGGCCGGGGCTAATTAATCACTGCATCACATCAAATGCGTCACGCGTTGAACATGCGCCGCTGGCGCATTGCAACATATCACCCCTACTGGGTTTTGAAAACGCAACGCACCGCTGGTGCTACTGTATGAGTGCTCCGATGGAGCACTACGAATGATTACGAATCAATTTGCCGCCGACTAAACTCCCACCGACGGTGCGCTCGCATGCGATATGGAACGTTCCTCTCGATCTACACGAAATTTCAATCTTGAATTTTGAATCTTGAATTGTAAAGAATAGCCCACTTACGATTTTATCATCACCAGTTGTAAATGATGTAAGCGAACATCGAAACAAGGTATATATCATTGCGTAGAACAATACAGAACTCAATTCTCCCGAATGAGAATAACCCTACTCCTGTAAAACTGTAACGGCAACGGCTCATCTCCCCTCTGTTATCCATCCCCCGAACAGAAAGCCACATCTGTCATCCCGAGCTCGTCGAGGGACACCACGTCGCCATTCGGTCTCGTTTAAGCTGCAGGCCATCGGAAAGTTTTCTGATGTGTAACTGTTGATCAAATCATTTAACCATCGTGAAACGATCTCTGATCTGCTTCACGAAAAAACCAAATCGCATGGACAGAAACCTGATCCTCAACGACAGCTTCAATGCGCTCGTTTTTGAACACCGGCACAAAAAATACGGAGCCTACCAGATCCGTAAACGCTACAGCCGCAGTGTTCTCATCGCCGCGTTCATCGCTGTCACCGCATTTTCACTCGCGATGGGTTCCTACTTCATCAATCTGCCAAAAGCGCAAGCTGCCGACCGGCCGAAAAATGATTCGGAACACATCGTGCTCGTGAATGTATTACCGGATCCACCGAAACAACCGGATCCGCCGAAACCAAAACATGTGCCAACCGCACCTCCGCCAAAAGGCCCGGAGATCAAAGATCCGTCAACTCCACAGGTTGTCGATCATCCGGTCGTCACCAAACCGATCAATGATTCCGTTGGTGGAACTAAAACTGGAGTTGTTGGCGGAACAGGTCCGGTGATAAAAGATCCGCCTTGCATCAATTGCAAAGATTCGGTCACGGCTCCTCCTCCACCAGATCCGATCGTATTGGCACCGTCTGATCCGCCGAATTTCGATGTCACGAAATTCTTTCACGACAACACGCATTATCCGCAACGTGCGAAGGATGAAGGCATCCAGGGAACTGTTTACCTGCAGTGGATCGTGGACACGGACGGAAACATCACCGACGTGAAAGTGGCGAAAGGAAAACATCCGTGGCTCGACGCGGAAGCATTGCGGGTTGCTTTACTCATGCCGAAATGGGATCCGGCGAAGGATCACGGCAAAGCAGTGCGCTATCTTTTCACCATGCCGGTGCGCTTTGAGTTAAAGTAAGTGAAAATCAAAAGTAGTCGCGACAGGTTTCGTCAGCGCTGACGGAGCCGGAAACGTCTCCCGGGAATGAACACGCCGATGTTGAAAATAGGCTCAGGCAAGTTCCCGGGGACTTTTCGTTTCACGATAATTTCGGGAGATTGTAACCGTTCTATACTAAACAATTCTCCATGCACCATTTTCTTTTACAGATCACGAACGCCGCAAACGATACCGCACACGCTGTTCAGAATGCCGGGATCGTTTCTCCCGCAGCTACTCCCGATCAGCCCACGCAGGAAATTACGACGCCCATGCAGATCCTCACCGGTGGCGGACCGTTCATGACATTCCTGATGCTCCTGCTGCTCATCCTGCTCGTCATTTCCATTTACTTCGCGATCGAACGCCTCATCGTTGTTTCCAAAGCGGGAAAAATGGATCGCAATTTCATGAACAACATCCGCGATTACCTGCTCAACGGGAAGATCGATTCGGCGCGGGAATTGTGCCGCGCGCAAAGCACACCCGTATCACGCGTGATCGAAAAAGGAATTTCCCGTTTGGGAAAACCAACGAAAGAAATTTCGGAAGCGATGGAGATCGCGGGAAGAGTGGAAGTAACGCGCGTGGAAAAAAATACACACTTCATCAATCTCGTGGCACGCATGGCGCCGATGATCGGATTCATCGGAACCATCATGGGTGTGATCGTCATCTTCCACGACATCGCCGGATCGAATGGAGATGTGAGCATTCAGAAAGTTTCGCACGGATTGTACCTCAAAATGTTTTCCTCCGCCGCAGGACTGACCGTTGGCGTGATCGCTTTCATCTTCTATCACTTCGTCAATTCGATGATCGATGCGGTCTCGAAAAAAATTGAACGCTGTACGCTTGAATTCCTGGACGTCATTAACGAACCGGGTAAATAATAATTGTTGCTTATTCACGTTAGTTATTAACACAACACACTCATGAATCTCAGAAGAAAAAACAGGGAAGGCGCCGAAGTGTTCACCGATTCGCTGAACGACATCATGTTTTTCCTGCTCTTGTTTTTCATCATCCTTTCGACGATCGCGAACAGGAATGTGA
>DATJEX010000078.1:0-15885 GCA_035496135.1 Bacteroidia bacterium | reverse complement strand
CAGATCGCGAACAAAGCCGACTTCATGGATGAGAACGATCGTTTGTTCAGCAAAAAAGTCGTTGTGACGCCTGGCGATTCACAATCACTCAAAGCCGGACAGATCGTATCTGCGAGAAAACTGCGCGACGAGAATTCAATGCTCAAGCGTAAAGATCTCCAGCAGGTGGAATTCCGTGACGCGGTCACTGCTACATCTTCACAGATCCTCCAGGGTATCACACGTGCTTCTTTGCAAACGAACAGCTGGGTATCGGCGGCTTCCTTCCAGGAAACAACCAAAGTACTCAACGAAGCGGCTGTCAACGGAAAAGTGGATATCCTCAACGGCCTCAAGGAAAACGTTATCGTGGGTCACCTCATTCCGGCTGGAACAGGTCACCGTACATACGAGAAACTTGTTGTCGGATCGAAGGACGAATACGAACGCCTGCTTGCTGCAAAACAGGAAGCGATGCAGGAAGAAGCGTAAATTTCATTTCATGCAAAGTGAAGAAAGGCCGTTCCGTTTGGACGGTCTTTCTTTTTTCATTCAATTGTAACCATCCATCCGACTTGACAGGAGAGAAGAGATATGGGATGTGAGACGAGGCGCGCGGAGGTTTTTTCTTCTTTGACTTCCCTTCTTTTTCATTCCGTTGTAACTATTCATCCGACTTGATAGGAGAGAAGAGACATGGGATGTGAGACGAGGCGCGTGGAGTTTTTCTCTTCTTTCATTTTTAGCTCTATTGAAACACGTATTCTACACGTTAAGGTTTCCCAAATCTCATGTCTCTCCTCTCATGTCCGATGGTAAAAATCAAGTAACTTTATTCCAACAACAGACAACAGTAAATATCAACGCCATGCAGGAAGACAACCAGAACACCCAGCAATTCAATATAGAACTGAACGAAGACACGGCTTCCGGAGTTTATTCCAACTTCGCAGTGATCACGCACAGCAGTACCGAATTCATTCTCGATTTCATCCAGGTGATGCCCGGTGTTCCGAAAGCACGCGTAAAATCGCGCGTCATTCTTGCGCCGCAACACGCCAAACGTTTGCTGAAGGCGCTGAAAGATAACGTGGGAAAATTCGAACAGGCGAACGGAAATATCGCGGACCTCGAAATGCAGGGAGCAATGTTCCCGATGAATTTCGGCGGACCGAAAGGACAAGCGTGACGCACGTGCCGGCGCGCGTACGAATAGTAGGCGGTAAGCAGTAAGCAGAAGGCGGTAAGCAGAAAGCGGTAAGCAGAAAGCAGTAGGCAGTAAAAATCTGTGCACTGCCAAATTCTGCGGACTCAGCGTAATCTGCGAGAAACTTTTCTGATTCATGCGTCTGCAGGCGTGACCACGCAATAGGAAGAGCGCACTTTTAATCCCCTCAATTATCGTTTTCCGATTCTCCTCTCTACTAGTTTTCATTGGGAAATCCCCCTTTTATTGTCAAAACTGACATTTCTCATTTTCGGGTTTGATACCCCTCATAATGATTCAGGGCGTTCTTCCGTTGCTTTGTCCTGTTCAATTAAAACTGATCATTGTGAAAACGTTGAAAAAAGAGTCGGAGCAGTTTCCCTGTCCATTTTCGCTGTTCATTTTAGCGGAGTGCTTATCAACGGTGACCCGCAATGGGTGGCACCACCGGAAGCTCAGAAAAGGGACAAAGCGATCAATTGCATCAACATGGGAATTATGCAACATTTCCTGAAAGCTTTGTAAACTTTTTCGTCACAAACACATTGTCCTTTATCATGTCAATTAAAACCGATCATTATGAAAACGTTAAAAAAAAGAATTGGAATTGTTTCTCTCGTTGTTTTTACTGTTCTTTTTACAGGATTACTTGTCAGTGGTGACCCGCAATGGGTGGCGCCACCGGATGCTCAGAAATTGACCAATCCTGTTCAGTCAGATGCGACCACGCTCGCGGAAGGACAAAAGATCTTCCGGTTGAATTGCCAGGCCTGTCACGGAACAAAAGGTAAAGGCGATGGTGTAGCAGCAGCGGGACTTGCAAAGCACCCGGCGAATTTCACTTCACCTGTTGTTGTTGGTGAAACGGATGGCGCGCTTTTCTGGAAGATCACCAACGGAAATAATCCAATGCCTTCGTTCAAGAAAAATCTTACCGATCAACAACGCTGGGAAGCGGTGATCTGCATCCGTGATTTCCAGAAAACCAAATAACGAAAAAAAATAATATCCCATAGCAATGAAAAAATTTCTGTTCGTATTGACACCCGTTATCGCGATCGTTGTGATGATCAGTTGCAGTCAACCTGCTGAACAGGTTGCGCCGCAAAAAGACCAAGCCATGCAGGATGAGGTCGACAGCCTGAGAACTGTTTGTACCAATTCAGTGATGTCCATCAGCGAGATCATGAACGAGATCCAGCGCACACATGCTAAACTCTGGTTCGCCGGAAAAAATCAGAACTGGCCGTTGGCAACTTACCAGGTAACTAAACTCAAAGATCTTTTCACAAAGATCCGCACGACACAATCCGGAAGTTCTGTCGCAAGTCTCGTCGCGATGATCGATCCTTCACT
This sequence comes from Bacteroidia bacterium, assembly GCA_035496135.1. GTDB lineage: Bacteria > Bacteroidota > Bacteroidia > Palsa-965 > Palsa-965. The sequence continues at coordinate 13,343 of DATJEX010000078.1, read as the reverse complement.
CGATGATATGGTGTCGGCCGTTTACAGTAAGAACGTTCTGACCTTCCAGGAAAGTTATAAATCGATGACTTCAACCTGTAATTCTTGTCATGCGGCAACGAATTTCAATTTCAATGTCATCACCATCCCCGATAATCCTCCTGTACCTGACCAGGATTTCAAACCGCAGGATCAACAATAGGAATAACCTCAGCATTTCATCCATCAACTCAATTCAACAAGAATGAAAAAAATTACCTCCATCGTTTTATGTTCTATGTTCGCTTCTCTTCTGAATGCACAGCAGGACTCAACGACCACTGCCGCTCCGAAAGACGGACAGAACCAGTTTCTCATTATGGGAAATGCGCAAGCCCTGTTCTTCGCAGACAAGGATAATGTACAATTCACTGATGTCGATTTCAAGCCGATCTTCCTCTGGAAATTGAACGATCGTCTTTTTGTAGAATCGGAAGTGGAGATCGAAACAGGTGAGGGATCACCTGATCTCGGTTTGGAATACGCGAACATGTGTTACAAACTGAATCCGTACATGATCTTTCATGCGGGAAGATTCCTTCCGAAGTTCGGTGCATATCGCGGACGTATGGCCGAAGGATTTCTCAATCGATTCGCGACTGATCCTGCCGGTTGGGGAGATGGCGGAATCGGGGCGATGAATGAAGTAGGAGTTGGACTGCAGGGCGGAATTCAAGTCGGACTTTGCAAAATGAATTATGATCTCTATTTGTCGAATGGCCCGCAGTTGCTTCCTGGTTCAATGGATGCGCCGGATGAAGCAGGACAATTCGAATACGAAGCATACATCGACAACAATAAGAATAAAGCGATCGGTGGCCGCGTCGGATTTCTGCCATTCCCGAATTCATGCATGGAGATCGGTTATTCTTTCCAACAGGCAGCGAAAACAGGTGAAGCCGGTTCAGCGTATGAGAATGTAGGTGTGTTCATGCAGGCAGTCGACATGGATTATTTCCACAAGATCTCTCAATTGAAAAGTATCATCCGCATCAACGGAGAATGGAAACAACTCACGGCAGGTGATGCGACTTACTATCTTCCGGACAGTCTTGCAACTCCGTATACTTTTAAAAATGAATCTTCCTGTTACTACGGAGAAGTGACATTGCGTCCCGCGTTCCTGGAAAATAAAATCCTGAGCCGTTTCGAAGTAGGTGGAAGATATTCTCAATTCACCCGTCCAACTGATGCGTTGTGGGGAGGAAGTGATCTTCACCGCACCGAAGTTTCTCTTGACTACTGGATGAACTGGAACAGTTTGATCAAACTCACCTGGATGAGACAGGACGATGCCCCGGATGGTTATTATGCACAGATCGTTTTTGGTTTCTAATCTTCAATCTAACATACAATGAAAAACAAGATACTTTTCTTTATCACGGGTTGCGTTTTCGCACTCATCATTTCCGGAACAGGATGTGTCACTCCCGAAGTGATCGCGGATAAACCAGGCCCGCAATTGTGGGGTGAAAATTGCAGCAGATGTCATAACGCTCCGGGACCGGGTGAATTCAATAATGCGCACTGGGATGTGATCGGAATGCATATGAAAGTGCGCGCCGGTCTCACCGATGCGGAAGTGAAAAAGATCATCGACTACCTGAAGCTGGCGAATAATCAATAATCATCTCACATTCCATCGCGCAGTCGGCAGTAAGCAGAAAGCAGTAATCGGTGGACGGGAAATAATTCTGTACAAATCTGTGCGATCTGTGTGCGACAAAATTCTGCAACATCAGCGCAATCAGCGGGAAAATTTCATCCGCACATGCCGGCTCGGAGTTGGCAGTAGGCAAAAAAAATTCTGCGACATCGGCGTAATCTGCGAGAAATGTTTTTTACAGATGCAAGATGTTCAATGAGGCATTTCTTTCCGGACCAGGTTTATTTTCTGCACGGATTGATACACAAGTGGCGACTGTTCAATGATCACATCACTCTTGTCAAGCCCGAATGCTTTCTCATCCTTCTGTCCGAGTTTCTTCAGGAAGAAATACATCTTCAGCAACGTCCCGTTCCGCAGCGTGAATTCATTTTCCACGGAGAGGAAACGCTCGATGACCACAAACCTGAAGTCAGGTTCCGAATTGTATTTACTTGAACCATCGGGGCGCAAATGAAGATTCAGTTCTTTGTTGGCGACGAGATCCTGTACGATCTTTTTGAAATACAATTCTGTTCTCGGCTGAACACGGAAGCCCGTGTTGATCGTGACTTTGATGATGCGGTCGTCCACGAGTTCCGTCACTTCGTAATTCAACGTGTAAGGATCATTCGTGCGATGGATGTGAACGAACCAGTAGACATCGGCACGTTTCGGTTTTTTCGAAAGAATGGAATTAATGATCTTTTCTTCAATTTCATTCTCATGATTCGCTTTGGTCAGGTAAATGAGATGCGTCGCGAATTTGGGCATGTTCTCATCCTGGCTCAATTCACACAGAATAGGAGTGTAGGTATTCAGCTTCACGAAGCGAACCATCCGGTTGTGAATTTTCCTTGCATAGAACCAGGTGTACATCACTGTGAAGATGAAGAATTCGAAGAAGAGGAACATCCACCGCTGTTTGATCTTCGCCACATTCGTGATGAAAAACGAACTTTCGATCACGCCGAATACAAGCAGGAACAGAATGACGAGCGCGATATTCCATTTCCGGATGTAGATGAGATAATAGGAAAGCAAAATGGTCGTCATCATCATCGCGATGGTAATGGAAAATCCATATGCGGCTTCCATGTTCGCTGAATTCTGAAAATAAAGCACCATCATCACGCAACCGATCCACAGGATCATGTTGATGCTCGGAATGTAGATCTGTCCTTTCAGTTCCGTTGGTTGTTTCACGGCGATGCGCGGCCAGAAGTTCAGACTCATCGCTTCACTGATCAGGGTGAATGATCCGCTGATGAGTGCTTGCGATGCGATGATCGTTGCAACAGTGGCAATGATAATTCCGGGAATGAGAAACCAGTGCGGCATGATCTCGAAGAACGCATTTCTCGTTCCGATGCCAACACCCTGCTGCGACATGATCCACGCGGCTTGCCCGATATAATTCGCCATCAAACATACTTTCACGAAAGCCCAGCTGATGCGGATGTTTTTTCTTCCGCAGTGACCGAGATCGGAATACAATGCTTCGGCTCCGGTTGTTGCAAGAAACACAGCGCCAAGCAGCCAGAAGCCTTTCGGATAATGCACAAGCAATTGATAACCGTAATATGGATTGAGGGATTTCAGCACGCCGGGGTAATGCGCGATCTCCTTCGCTCCGAGAATGAACAACATGGAAAACCATACGACCATCGCAGGGCCGAACACCGATCCGACTTTGTGTGTACCGAATCGCTGGAAGAAAAAGAGCGCGGAAAGAATGAAGAGTACGATCGGAACAGTTGGAATTCCCGGAACGATCATGTCAAGTCCTTCGATCGCTGAAGCGACAGAGATCGGTGGAGTGATGATGCCGTCGGCGAGCAGTGTTGTTGCTCCGAGTATCGTCGGTATCACAAGATATTTTCCATAGTTGCGCACGAGCGCATAAAGAGAAAAAATTCCGCCTTCTCCGTGATTGTCTGCTTTCAACGTGATCCAGACATATTTGATCGTCGTCTGGAAGACAAGTGTCCAGAAGATGAGGGATACTCCGCCGTACACAAGTATTTCTGTGATCGGCCGATCGCCAACAACCGCTCTGAGTACGTAGAGCGGACTTGTTCCGATGTCGCCGTAAATAATTCCGAGTGCGACCAGAACTGTCGCGAAGGTTACTTTTTTTGAATGAATCGTCTGCTCTTCCATTGCCGTTTAATTAACGTACAAAGGAACGCAGGCGTCCATAAGCGTTTTATCAAGAGAGATTCGGTGGTATAAGGAAATTATAAAGATGGTTTTGCAGCGCGGAGCGCCGGTTCTTTCTGTTCTTTTTTGTCTCGCCAAAAAAGAACCAAAAAAGGCGAGCCCTGCCAAGGCGCTTGTCGCACGTACTCACCCGGGGATGAATTTCTTTTTGCCGTCGCTGGTAAATGTTTCCCCACGCCCCGCAGGCGGGGACGCACGCACAGTCTTCGCGCATGAAACATTTAAGGCGACTGCGCACGGGCACCATCGCACAGAAATTCATCCGCAGCGCAGGGGCAGGACGTTATTCAAAGATTTATTTCTATGAAATCAATTTATATCGCGTTATTCAAGGGTGTGATCCTTTTGAAAAGGAATTGTGAGCAGATTGAATCCGCATGAGGGAAAGTAAACTCCATCACTGTTGATAGGAGACGCGGTGCCCGGCAGAAAAGTTTCCGTGCGATGATGCAAGTGTGCAGGCACCTTAAATGTTTCCGAAGGGAGGGAATGAGGGGACGGCCCGCTTGCGGGACGGGTGAAACATTTACCAGTGCTGGCAAAGGGAAACTTTTCTAAGGGATGGCATGTGCGACGAGGGCATTCGCGTCTCTTGACTTTTTCTTTGGTCCTTTCTTTTGGTCAAGCAAAAGAAAGGACAAATGGTACGGCGCTTTTCGCCGTCAAAAAACAACGATCAGGAAAACCGATATCCCACACCGGATTCGGTGATGATGTGTTTCGGGCGGTTAGGATCCACTTCGATCTTCTTCCTCAATTGCCCGATGAAAACACGGAGATATTGTGTGTCTTCAATATATCCAGGGCCCCAGATCTCTTTGAGTAAAAACTGGTGCGTCAGAACTCTTCCTTCATTCTTCATGAAAAGCGCAAGCAGTGAATATTCCGTCGCGGTGAGTTTGATCAATTCATTGCTCCGCTTTACGGTTCTCGCTGCGAGATCCATCGAGAGATCGTCGCACACGATGACGGAATTGTTTTTTACACCCGATACATTGCGCAACGCGGTGCGGATACGCGCGATGAGTTCATTGGTGCGGAAAGGTTTGGTGAGATAATCATTCGCTCCGTGATCGAGCGCTTCCACGATATCTTCTTCTTCTTTTTGGACAGAGAGAATGATCACCGGATTGTTGAACCAGGTTCGGAGTTTCTTCAGTACTTCCTGTCCATTCTCATCGGGTAATCCGAGATCGAGCAGGATGAGATCGGGCGGATGATTTGCTGCCATGATGATGCCTTCCTTCGCATTCGCCGCTTCCGTTACTTTATAATCGTGTGAAGTAAGAGCGATCTCCAGCAGTTTTCTCATCTGCGTTTCATCATCGATCACAAGTATGTGCTCTTTACTCATTGTGGAGAAAACTGGTATCCGAAATTTCACAAGGCAATTCGATCACGAATTCCGCCCCGCCTGCTTCTAAGTTATGCAAATGCACGCTTCCTTTCTGCGCTTCCACGAATCCTTTCACGATAGAAAGGCCAAGACCTGTTCCGCCTGCCCCTGAATGTTTCGAACGATAGAATTTCAAAAAAACCTTTTCAATTTCCTCCGGCTGAAATCCGGGACCATCGTCTGAAACACGGATGATGAGTGTCTGCATGGAATGCGTTTCCGTTGTCGACAAAGCACTTTTGTGATCCTTGATCTTCGCGGAAAGAAGGATCGAGGTTTTCTCCGGCGTGTACTGCACCGCGTTATTCACCAGATTGTACAGGATCTGTTCCATGATGCCGGCATCCAGTTTTACCAATGGAAAAGTTGGTGAAACGGCAATGGAAATTCTTCTCGACCCCGCGCGATCCTTGATCTTTTCAACAACAGTGTGAAACAATTCATTCACATCACACCAGTCATTCTTTAATTTCAATTGTCCCGACTCGAGACGCGACATGTTGAGCAGGTTACTCACCTGTTCATTCAGCCGCAACGAAGCTATTGAGATCTCATCGAGTAACTCCTGCTTTTTCTCATGGGACAATTTGTTGTCGTCATCCTTCAATGCATCGGTCAGGCCGATGATGGTGGAGATCGGTGTTTTCAGTTCGTGTGAAAGCGAATTGAAAAGTGTATTGTACAAACGGATGGCGTTCTCTTTTTCTTCTTTATCGCGCGCTGCTTTTTCCATCTGGCGCAATTTGTAAGTGAGCACAGCATTCACCGATGCGATGATGAAGTAGGTGAGGAATAAAATACGGTCTTCTGTTTTTTCAATGAAAAAAGTGAAACGGGGCGGAATGAAAAGCAGATCCCAGATGACGGCACTGAGCGCTGCAGCCGTGAGCACAGGAAAAATATCGAACAGCACGGCGAGGATCGAAACCGTGACGAGCAACACGAACGCCGTGATCCGGTAATCCAGAAAGGCGCTGCAGAGAAAACAGATCCCCGCTACTCCGCATACCGAAAGAATGCTGATGAGAAACTGGACGGGAAGAGAACGTTTGCGGAGCGACATGAGTGAATGAAGATTTCATTGAATCTCAATTCAAAGATCGTCTGAAACTTATAAATAAATAATAAAAAAATTCATCACCAACTTCACAACAGCACGGATGATCTCCGCCTGAAGTGGTCACGGGGCAATAAAAAAAGAGCCGCCATTCTGCAATGGCGGCTCTTTGTAAAAAAATCAGGTGAATTACTTGGTCACCACTACACGCTGCGAGGTACGATGACCATCTACAGTGAGAACAGTAATGAAATAAACGCCTGAATGGTCAATGTTCACCGGATGCATTACATCAGGCTGAACGATCTCCTCATTCACCAGTTGTCCGAGTGCATCATAGATCATCACATGTGCAGCTTGTGTTGTATTCAATTGCAGCATGAATGAACCATTGTTCGGATTCGGCATTACGGTGAAGTTGCCTGCGCTGAGTGCATGCAGGTTGATTCCCGTGCAGGCATCCACATAGATCGAATCTGTTGTGCTTCCTGTACATCCGTTCGGATCTGTATAAGTGTAGGAGATGTAATTCATTCCGGCATTCGCAAGAGATGGATTGAATGTTCCCGCGCTTACTGCAGTGCCGGAGAATGTTCCACCTGCTGGTGAACCACCGGTAAGTGTATAAGCTCCGTCGGCTGCGCAAAGTGTATCAGTTGCGAGCGAAAGTGTAACAGTAGGAGCGTTCGGATCGCTGATGCTTCCACCGATCGTTGTCGTACATCCGTTAGCGTCGGTAACAGTGCAATTGTAAGCACCTGCTCCGATACCGATCAGATCTTCTGTTGTTGCAGAGTTATCCCAGAGGAATGTGTATACGCCAGTTCCACCAGAGACTGTGATATCGATAGCACCGTCCATTCCTCCACAGGAAGAAGGATCTGTACTGGTTGTGATCACAGCACCAAGTACAGGAGGTTCAGTGATCACCACTGTTCCGCCATCTGTACATCCATTCGCATCTGTCAATTGACCAACGTATGATCCTGCCATGAGGCCGGTAAGATCTTCAGTTGTGAATGCACCGCTGTTCCAATCGAATGTATAAGGAGCAGTTCCTCCTGTTACAGTAAGATCGATCGATCCATCACTGCCGCCATTACACGATACGTTCACTTGTGTTACGGAAGTAGAGATCGCAGTTGGTTCTGTCACTGTGATCGTTGTTGTGCTGGTGCAACCATTTGCATCAGTAACAGTGTAGGAATAAGGTCCGGCATTGACGTTGAATGTACCATCGCCGGTGTAAGGACCTGTTCCGCCTGTTTCTGTTACCGTGATGTCAGCTGTTCCGCCATTACACAAAATAGTAGTAGCAGATGAACTTGCCATCAGCATCGTTGGTTCAGTAACAGTGCCCGTTGTTGTGCTGGTGCAACCGTTCATGTCCGTAACCGTGTAGGAGTATGGTCCTGCACTCACTGTGAATGTGCCATCACCTGTGTATGGTGCCGTTCCTCCCGTTTCTGTAACCGTGATGTTCGCTGTTCCTCCGTTACAAAGGATCGATGTTGCGCTTGAAGAAGCAACAAGTAATGTCGGTTCTGTGATAACGATCGTTCCGCTGTTTGTGCAACCATTCGCATCGGTAAGTGTTCCTGCATAAGTTCCTGCAGGAATTCCTGTGAGATTCTGCGTAGTGTATGCACCGCTGTTCCAGTCAAAAGTATAAGGAGATGTTCCGCCTGATACCGTGAGCGTAACTGATCCGTCAGATCCGCCATTGCAGGAAACGTTTGTTTGAGAAGATGAAACAGAGATAACAGATGGTTCGGTGATCGTGAATACAGTAGAACCGGTTCCTCCGCAATCATTCGTAACAGTACAGGTGTATGTTCCTGCGCTGAGGCCGGAAATACTTGCTGTGCCGTCACCTGTTGGATTACCCGGTGTCCAGTCATACACTAAATTCGATCCGCCCGTTGCACTAACAGTTGCAGCACCGTTCGATCCGCCATTGCAGGAAATATTTGTTTGTGAAGATGCGGTCACCGTAACTGATCCCGGAACAAAAGCTGCGCAGCTCACTCCTGAAGTAACTCCACCCGGAGCGATCCAGTTTGATGTTGCTCCGTTCAGTGTGAAATTCATAAGTGTTCCGTCATATCCATTACCACTTGCATCGGTAAGGATCGTTACACCGGCATTGTTCTGTGCGGCATTACCCTGGTTGAAATGATAATTCGCAAGCAGGTTTGTTCCTGATGTAGGAATTTCGCAGCTCATGTGGCTCACGATCTCGCTCTGGCAGAGTGCACGATTCCAGATACGGACCTCGTCCACGTTACCAGTCATTTGTTCGTTGATAGTATTCCAGCCGATCATGATCGGATTGGTAGAACCTCCAAGGGTAGAACCGACAACACCGGTTGTGGTTCCCTGCAGCACTCCATTCACATAGATCATCATGGATTGTGTTGTGCTGTTCCATACACCGGCAACATGCTGCCAGGTATTGTAAGCCACGATATTTCCAGTGATGACGTTTGTGAATCCAGTACCGCGATCTGTCCAGAATGTAAATGAGTTTCCGTCTCTTCTGAGCAGGAACTGCATTCCGGCAGCTGATGTGCTGTAATTTCCGACGATAACTCCGAAAGCATCAGCATCAGTTGGATAAACCCATGCTTCAACTGTAAGTGAAGAAGAAGCATCGAGAGTTGAGTTCATTGTGGTTCCGATATTCACGAGATCATCGACACCGTCGAGATTGAGTGCTGCTCCCGGAGGAATGGTGATCGTCACCAAGCCATCACCGAAGTGAACTCCTGAGTTACATGTCGTGCCGGCTGGTGAATAAGATGATCCACCACCACCGCCACCGCCGTCAGCGCAACATGCGTCGTTGTCGGCACCACCACCACCACCACCATAATATCCGCCGCCACCGCCGCCGCCGCCATAGTTGCAGCTTCCGCCTGTACCACCCTGACCGATCGAACCAGCAAATCCGTTTCCGCAATTATTACCAACACCACCTGAACCACCTGCTGATTGCGTTCCACCGAATCCACCTTGTCCTTGTCCTGTTCCACCGTCATTTCCTGTTGTGCATCCACCAGCTCCACCAGCAGCACCTGCCCATCCACCAACTCCACCGCCGCCACCTGCAACGACCATTCTGTTCGCAAGTCCATAAGGAGAAACGCGGATATCGGAAGCGCCACCACCACTGCCAGGGCCACCATTGGATCCTGTTCCTGCATTTCCACCGCCGTTGAATCCACCTGCTGCTCCGGAAGCATATGTTCCGGCACCGCCTACGTAGATATCAAGGACAGATCCAGGAACTACGGTAAGAATTCCGCTGACTTCGCCGCCAGCTCCACCGTTGCCGCCTTGTGCGCCGAATACATCGACAATAATTGAAGTGACACCAGCAGGGACTGTGTAAGTTTGCACACCGCCGGTGTAACCGAATGTTGTGGTTTGCGCCATGCCAAAAGTACAGGCTAAACCAAATAGGCCAGTTGCTGCCAGCCTCACCTTGTTAAAGGGTAGTTTTTTCTTTTTCATAAATGATTTTGAGTTAAAAATTCGAGGGTTTAGGGTTATTTAATTGAAGGCGTGAAGCTATCATTAATTCCCCGTTAACACAAAAGTTTTTCAGGAGAAATTGATGTTTCTGTCAACAGTTTTAGTAAGAGAAATGAAATACAAATCAATGAGTATAATTCATTAAATGAGTGGATATACTTGTAGCGGAATAAACATAAAGAAATCTGCAAGCGAACAGCAATGAATAAGCGGTCGGCGAAAAAAATCAGCTGTGCAAATCTGTGTGAAAAAACTCTGCGCGATCTGCGTAATCAGCGAGAAACAATTTCAACACACGTGCCGGTGCGCATACGAATGGTAAGCAGTAGTCGGTAAGCGGTGTGCAGAAAGCAGTGGGCGGAAAAAATCAGCTGTGCAAATCTGTGTGAAAAAAAGCTCTGCCCGATCTGCGTAATCAGCGAGAAACATCTTCATTGCTTCGCTGAATGCTGAATAACTCTCAAACAAGGTGAGTTGCGCTGTGTTTCCGATCTCTCATCGGAGATGAATGAAAATTTCTTCAATTATTTTTCGCGGGATGTTGTGTGATGAAAATGAAATTGAAAAAGTGATACACTACAATAGTTCGCTGGATAGGTTTCAGAAAAAGAGGAAATTATATATGAGGTAATTCGGAACCGGGGAGCGATTCTGCTACGGGCTACAATTGGTTCTGATAAAAACACAAACTGAATTCCAGGATCAAAGATCACTCCATAAAAAAGGAGACCTCCCGATCTCCTTTCTCATTTCATATTTTCTAAAATTTATTTCCCCCTGATCAGCATCACAAATCCCGTCAACGGTGTCGGAATATTCGGTCCGCTGAGAATGTAGTAGTATGTTCCATCCGTGCACTGGCTGCTTCCGCCATTTCTGTTTCCGTTCCAGTCGTTCAGGTAATTTCCATTTTCGTATACGAGCACGCCCCAGCGATCGTAGATCTGGATCATGGAGTTCGGATAGTACTCAAGATTTTTAAAGACGAGCACATCGTTCGTGTTGTCATCATTCGGCGTGAACACGTTCGGAGGAATGATGCCGTGCGGAATAACGGTGACATCAGAACAAATGCTGTCGGCGCAACCACTCGCGCTCGTCGCGATCAGGCACACGTGATACGTTCCCGCTTCGGTGTAGAAATGCGTTGGATTCTGCTGCGTGGAAGTATTTCCATCACCGAAATTCCATGTCCATGTGACAGCACCGGTCGACTGATCAGTAAACGTGAATGTGCTGTCGATGAATGCCGACGTCGGCAATGCGATGAATGTCGCTGTCGGTGAAGGACTGATCGTAACGGTCACCATATCTGTTCCGGTGCAGCCAACCGCGTCGGTAACAGTAACGGTGTATGTTGTCGTTACGGTTGGTGTTGCAACAGGATTCGCGATGAGCGGATTGCTTAATCCTGTGACCGGACTCCACGAATAAGAAACACCTCCTATGGCATGGAGTTGCACAGATCCGCCAACACAGAAAGAAGTATCAGGTCCGGCGATCGCATTCGCAGTTTGTATGGTTACCGTTACTGTATCATAAACAGTGCATCCGTTATCGATCGCACAGATGTACGTTGTAGTTGAAGGAGGATTCGCTGTTGTGTTGCCGCATGTGTCACACGCGATTCCCGTTGCCGGAGTCCAGAGATAAGTTCCGCCACCAGTCGCCACGAGCGGAACAGGTCCGCCGCAAACTGTAGTGTCATTTGAAATGGTGGTGATCGGTGGAGTCACAACATCAATCACAACAGGAATGATCGTCACACCTGCCGGAGAACCATTGTCTGTCGCAGTGATGGTGACGACGTTGTATCCAAGGTTCGCCATTGAACCGATGAAGTAAGAAGTGAGCGCCGCAGTATTGCCCGAAGTATTACTCACCACATTGTACCCGGTTCCGGTAGCAGAAGTAGTGATCACGGTTGTTTGACCAACCTCCGGAGAAAAGAATGTAACGTTAAGCGGCAATGAATCGCCAACGCAAACGTAAAGTGTATCGCACACGGTCAATCCATTCGCAGTCGGAGGAACGTTGTTGCTATTTGTGCAGGAATTGAAAATGAAACTCTGGTTGTCGAGCCAGTCAATTCCGCTTCCGGGACTCCCCGGTCCATTGTACGTTCCGCCCGGCGCAGAGAATTGTCCGAACTCGATGTAATTGATCCCGTCTCCTTCATTCGCACCAACCACCGCATCACTTCCGCCGAATCCACCAACACCACCCGATGCATCGCCGGTTGTCCACTGCATGTCTTTATAACAGAATGAAACGTTTCCACCCGGAACAAGCGGATCACTTCCGTTGGTCATGATCAACTGGAACGTGTTGAGTTTGTCGGTGTACGAATCGTAATAACCAACACTGTCCCATTGTACGATGAGGTGCGTCGGTGTCAATTTGTAATACACAATTCCGCCGGGCAAACCTCCGCGTGTATCCACATCGCCCCAGAATGGAGCCACCATCACGAATGAATTATTCGGAAAACCTGTCGCGGTGAAAGTGGAATAAGGAGAACCGAACGAAACGTTTCCGTTGTTGTTGATATAAACCTGCGTCCAGTTGGTTCCATAAAGACAGAACGTGAATGGAAGATTGATCGGGTTCGTTGTCCAGTCATCATTACGATAATCCGGAAAAACTCCCGGTCCGCCATTCGCTCCGCTTCCATCGAATTGACAAACGTGGAAACTCGTATCACGCTGTTGCCAGCATGCGCAGGAAGTAGAAGCGGGATGAGGATGCGGATCATTCGCCGACATCTTCACGTGAAAAGTTACCGTGTCGCCTGCAGGACGAAGCGAGTAAACTGCTTTGCCATCAAGTTTCCCGTGTTTCTTTTTCTTCTCCCACTGTTTGGGTGTGAGCTGATTCTGCGCCGAAGCAAAAAAACAGAAGAGCAGGAGTGAAGAAAGTGTGACGAGTAATTTTGTTCTCATGGGTTATTTTTTTGTGGTATGGACACAATGCTTTGTGTCCATACCAATGATTATTTCCCTCTGATCAATTGCACAAATCCGGTCATTGGTTCTTTCAGGTTCGGGCCCGACAGAATGTAATAGTATGTTCCATCCACGCATTCTCCGCTGCCGCCATTTTTCTTTCCGTTCCAGTCGTTGAGATAATTTCCATTCTCATATACAAGCACACCCCAGCGATCATACACCTGCAGCATCGTGTTCGGGAAATACTCAAGATTCTTGAACACCATGAAGTCGTTCGTTCCATCACCGTTCGGTGTGAATACGTTGAGACCTTCGATGTCGTGCGGCTGAACTTCCACATCCTGGCAGATCGTATCGGAACATCCGTTCGATGTGAGTGTGATGAGACATACGTGATAAATTCCGGAAGCGCTGTACGCGTGCGAAGGATTCGGAAGTGCCGAAGTCGTGTTGTCGCCGAAGATCCATTCGTAAGTGATCACACCGCCGGTCGACTGATCCGTAAATGTGAAGGCACTG
>DATJEX010000077.1:0-9808 GCA_035496135.1 Bacteroidia bacterium | reverse complement strand
TATTGGCTTTGCCTCCGAATTCCAGCGTGTGATCCTCATCGAATGGCAGAATGAGATCGGCGGTAAAAAGATATTCCGCTTCCTTGCCAAGATCATTTTCCAGCTGACTGAATTCATAGGAAGACGGATCGATCGGTTGCGAAGAATGAAGAAAGGATTGGTCGGTGCGATAATCAGAACTGTCACGATCGCCACTGAATTCCATCGAAAGATCAAGTTCCTTTCCGAGCGTGTCGAACGTGTGCGAATAATCCACATTGTATTCGAGTGATGTTTCATTGGTGCGGTTGCTGCCGGTCTTCCGGAGAAATACGGAATCATTGCCCGGATCGGAAAATGTATTTACATCGGTCACGCTGGTTCCGTCATTCCTGAAATCTTCGTAACCAACACTCGCCGAGATCTCGTCATTGTCTCCTAATTCCCAACCCAATTCGATCGTTGGATAATAGTTCTGTCTCCCCGAATTCGTCGTTCCGTTCTGAATGAGATTTCCCGTAGTGTCATTCACCGTTGCTGTTCTCGTGAAAGAACTGCTTCCATCCTGCGGGATGTAATAGTTTCCACCGAGATCGGCGCTGACTGAAAAATCATCGTGTTCATACGAGATCGTCGCGTTGCCCTGTTCAATTCTCGATCCAATAGTTCCGGAAATATTTCCGTTCACGCCGGGTAAAACATTTTTCTTGAGCACGATATTGATGATGCCGCCGGTTCCCTGCGCATCGTATTTCGCCGAAGGGTTCGAGATGATCTCGATCGATTTGATCTGGTCGGCGGGAATGGCCTGCAGCACATCCACCGGGTGACTCGCCATCAGCACGGAAGGTTTTCCATTGATGAAAATGCGCAGCCCCGAACTTCCCATCAGTTCAATATTTCCGTTGATGTCGACGGTAACACCGGGAACTTTTTTCAGCAGATCGATCGCTGTGCTTCCTTCGGTGGTCACATCTTTATCCGCATGATAGATGACCATGTCGGGGGTATTCTCCACAATGTCCTGTTGGGCGACAATGGTTGTTGCGTCGAGATAATGTGAATCGTGCGCGAACAGAATTGTTCCGAGGTCAAGTTCGCCGTGAACAACAATATTTTCGTTCGTGATGGTTTTGTAACCGAGCAGCGTGATGATGACTTTGTACGTTCCCGTGTCAGGTAAATTGACACGGAACATTCCGCTGTCGTTCGAAAGTGTGGAAGAAGGAAATTCATCACCGGGTTTCTGCAAAGCGATCACCGCGAAGGCGATCGGTTTTTGAGAAAGCGAATCGATGATGCGTCCGTGAACAGTGGCGTTACCCTGCGCCGTCAATGGAACATGGAGGATGGAGGAAAGAAGAAGAAATAGAGAGAGGGCAAGGCGTTTCAATCCGCTGCAGAATTTGATGGCGAATTTAGTCAATGATTCTGTGTGAAATCTGAAAGAAGTGACCAATTACGCGGCGGGAAGAACCAAATACCAGTTTACATTTTCAATTCGGCGGCAGAATGTTAATTTGCCAATGACTTCCATGAAAAAACTGTTACTCCCTTTGTTGTTCTCCGCTCTCCTCACTCCGAGCTCCCGGCTGCACGCGCAGCAGAAAGTGGAATTGCAGATGAGTCCGAAACCGGCCATCACGGTGAACGGGAACAACTGTTCTATCCTGAACACGATCTGGAGTTGTGTGACGAGAGTTTGTGACAGCGTGGTGATCGATGCCGGCGATTCCGTGGAATTCTGTACTTCAACGGAAATTTATCTGAACACCGATACGGCTTACTGGCTCCAATACAATTTTTACGGCAGCAGCAATTATCCCGATTCCGTTTACCATCATTATCCTTATAACACACCCTTCTGTATTTTCCCGAAATGGGATGTGCCGGGCGATTATTATGTTGATGTGTATTACAACGGATGGTTATCAGCTTATCCGTATTCGGATTGTTACGGAGCAGGACCTTCGCACTGGATCGTGCATATTGTGGTGATGCCGAATCCGAATGGGATTCAATCGCATGATGTTTCTCCGGTTAAAATTTTCCCGGATCCTTCCGACGGAAAATTCAACATTACAGGAATGCATGCAGATGATGAGATGATAGTCACCGATATTTCCGGAAGAATTATGTTACAGCGCAAAGCAGGAAATGAGAACGAACTGGATATCCGGGAATATCCTTCAGGAATTTATTTTCTCCATTTGACCGGAGAGAAACAGGAGTTGGTCATTCGCCTCGTGAAAACGAACTGATCCCGTTCGATCCGATCGTCAGCACTTCATTCATCTTCTGATGAATGGAACATTCGCGCTGTTTACGGTGATGTGATTCTGGAACGCAACACGGTAGAAACTCATGCGGTCTTTCGGATGAAACAGAAGCGATCGGCTTACGGACCACACCACGAGAAAGCAGAGTAGTGGAAGGGAAGCGCGCACTAAGGAGAAACTGACGCGGAGAATAAGATTGGCCATTACAAAAGTTTTTTTACAGGTGAGATACAGTTGATTTTTTCTATCACTGACAGATGAACGTTTCACGCGGTGCGCGGGCGAATGCGCTCGCGGTGCAAATGGATCCTTCGCTCTTTCGTGAATTCAGGAAGATGTCCCACACTCTGACTGTAGGTTTGCGAATAATTGAAATCCTTTTCATGTCCATCGTACTGGATGAGCATCGTCGGAAGATCGGCGAGTGTATTCGCGCCCAGTGAATCGGCGAGCATGCTGATGTCGAAGGAATATTCGAATGCCTTGTTCTTCTTCCGGTCCGGAACTTTGGTGTCGATAAGAATAAGGCGCTCGCGGTAACCGGGACGATTGATGCGGATCACATAGTTGTTGTTGAACTCCATATTCAGGCAGAAAAGATTGCTTTTCCTTACGTTGATGGAGTCGGTGAGTTCGCCGTTGCAATAAATAGAGAGCGAATAGTTCTTCAGCAGCAGTCCGCGGTCGAAAACACGGAAAGAGAGCTGAAGCCCGGTCATGTGTCCGTCATTTTTTCCGAAGGCGAAGAAGGGGATCATGAGCAGCAGGATCGCTGTGCTGTTTCGTTTGAGTTGAGAGCCTTTCATGTTCATTTTTTTTGAAGTGGATGGATCGATGATTAATTCACTCCAAAGGAAAGACATCGGGTATTCCGGCAGAATAGTAGAAAATAGGGAAAGCTTGTAGTATAAACAATGACAAGGCAGGTACTTTGCGGGGGGAGGATTACAGATTCGCAATGCCCCATCAGGGGATTCTGTTATTAGCACCGTAGGTGCGAGATTAATTTTTTACAACCCCGTAGGGGTGACATGTTGTGCGGGCATGTGCACGAATCATTTTCGTGAAAAAATTATTTCAGAATAGAGATCCCATTCGTATCCGTCGTGAGCACCTCCGACATGTAATCAAGGAACGGCCGCATGGCTTTGAACGTTGCATTCAATTCCTTCAGGAAATTTTTGCTCATCACTTCTTTGTCGCTGAAATTTTTCAGCAACAGGAATTGATTGTGACGGATCAGGTCGATGGATGGATCGTTGCGGTCGAATCCTTTCGGTGCCGTTTTCAGTTTATCTCCTTTGAGTTCGCCGAAGGTGTCGCGGAATTTTTTCGAAGCGAGAATTTTCCGGAACGGTTTGGCATCGTAAACGAATTCATCGCGTATGCGTTTCAGATCATTCGCTTCTGGCCCCCAGAATCCGCCGCCTGCGTATGAATTCCCGGGTTCGAGATGGAAATAATAGGAACCTCTCCGTGCGGCAGTCGCGCGTTTGAAGAATCCTCCGAAGTGTGTGCGGTATGGCGTTTTGTTTTTGGAAAAACGTACGTCGCGGTAGATCCTGTACACTGCTTTTTTTCCTCCCGCCGTTTCGATCACATCGTGTTTGTTCATCTCAAAGAGGAGCGTATCGGCAAAAGCGACGATGTGCTCATGTTCGCGCACGTAAATGTGTTTGTTCTTCGAGAACCAGTCACGATCGTTGTGTTTTTCGAGCTGCCTGAGAAAATCAAAACTGCTTTTGGGAATGGTTTTCATCAGCACGAAATTACTGATGATCCCTCTATTATTTCCCGGGAACTTCTCTCAGCGCGCATCTTTCTTTGGTATCGAGGATACCGATACGGATCGAGAGCATCGCACCGGCGGTGGTTTTTACCGTGTGAATGGAAGCGAAGGCATGAATGCCGATCGAGAAAAATCTTCCCATGTTTGTTCCGGCCTGCGCATCGAGCGCGAGCCCGCCCGTGTGTTCCTGGCTGAGATAGTGATATTCTCCCATGGAATTCGGCGGAAAGTATCGCTCTCCGTATACGTCATACTGCAGGTAGGAAATTCCGGCACCGAGTGCAGCATAAGCGGTCGTATTGTTCGACAGAAAATATTTTCCGAAATACAAGGCACATTCCCTTGTGCCGAGCGCGGTTCTCATGATCACGAATTCCTGGCTCGCGATGCCGCGGATTCCGATCAGGTTTTTTTTCCACACCGCACTCGCGCTGAATCCCGCGCTCAGTTCCCATCGTGAGTTCTGTACAGATTCACCACCGGCTCCTGCTGTGATGGCGAAGCAGGGCGGTAATGTTGCAAATGCGCTGGTTGCAGTGAACAACGATACGAATGCGAACACCAGTGATAAATTACGTGCTGAGTTTTTCATGTGCTTTGGGATATAAAATTGTTTTGGAGGAATTGGCCGCCGATCTTTTCCGCTCGATGAAAAGGCCGATTCCGAGGAGGATCAATACTAATCCTGTTCCGCCCATCACGAAGTGCAGGAAGAAAACAAATTGCAGCATCAGCAGTTGTATCACGATCCAGCCGGTGAGCAATAGACCCTGCATTAACACGAGGAACGGATAGTATTTCTTTTTGGCGATCACACTGTAGCAAATGAATAGACTGAGTAATCCATTCAAGCAGAAAAGTGTGATGCCTGGAAAAAGATAATTCCGGAACGGAGAATGCTCCAGGAAATCCAGCGAGAGCCCGAGGCTTGTGCCGGAAGGATCGGTGATGAGTTTCCATCCGCCGTACAACGCACCGATCCCGTTGAAGAGAAGAAGTATGATCGTAATTGCGCGGAGCAATTTCATGAGAACGAAATTATTCGGACTCATTCACTCACCACATGACCTTCTGCACGATGCAAACTGACAGATATCAGCTTAGCTAATGGTTAATAGCTAATAGTGAAAAACGAATTACGCCTAATCACTAACCATTAACTATTAGCCATTACCTATTAGCTATTACCTGGCTATGACAAATCTTTTTCTCGACTGCACATTATTTCCATCATGCACTTCAATGAAATATACTCCGGGTGAAAGCGAAGAAACGTTCAGCTGGGTAGTATAGTCCGTATGTTCTTTTTCCAGGACAAGTTTTCCCTGCGGATCGTAAATGAAGATGGAAGGATCGCTTACGACCGCATCGCTGATGAATACATCAAGTTCGGTACTGGAAGGATCGGGGAAAAAAGTAAAGGAATGATCCGGGATATTCTGGTCAGCGGAAAGCGGAACACTCAGGTAAACACTGTCGCAATAACTGCAGCCGTTCGAATCAGAAACACAATAGTGATACATTCCACTGCAGAAATTTCCTGCGGCAGGCCATGTTTCATTTGCAGGATGCGTGATCGTAAGCGGACCGGCACCTCCGGTTGGATTCAGTGTGATATTTCCGTCGCAGCAATTTGCACAGGTAGGCTGAGAAACTGTTTCTGTTGAATAGACCGGCGGATAATTGGGAATGGTCACGGACTGATAAGAAGTGCAGCCATTCGCGTCGGTTACTTCAAAGGTGTACGAGCCCCACGACAGATAATGCCCGGTGCAGGGTTGGTTTCCTCCGGCGGGAGTCCAGGAATAGAAATACGGTGTTGATCCTCCCGTTACATTCACGCAGGCGTAACCATTGTATCCACATCCGGCGCTTACAGTTTGAACAGTAATATGAATTGGATTCGGTGGCGGGACAAAAAAAGTATGTGTGCAGGTGTTGCCCTGTGAATCGGTGATCGTGAACGAATAATTTCCCGAACACAATCCACTCACACTTTGACTTGTGGATCCGTTGGGTGCCCATGAAAATGCATACGCCGGGGTTCCTCCTGCCAGGCTCGAGATGGAAATGCTTCCGTTGCATTGATTGCTGCAAAGCGGGGGATTGATGTTGACGTTGAAATTGAAAATTCCGCAGGAAACATTTCCGCCATAGTAGATCGGTTGCAAAGGATTGCAACTGAAAGTGGAATTCGGATCGCCGTATTCCGGTCCGGCCGAATCGGAACTGCAGATGAATAATTCATGTCCGCCTTCGAAATCGTCCACGTAAAAGATTCCACGTTCTATATCGCCTATGCCATCTATCCATTTCAATCGGCCTGTACTGTTCGAGAGCTCCATGTACTTTCTTGTTTCACCACTGGCAAGAAGAATGGTCCCGACAGAATCCACGGTGAATGTTCCGTAAATGCCAATTCTGCTCACGTGAAATGTGTCACCGGGATTCAGACTGAAATCGTAGATGAGTTCCATCGAATCCGGGTGCGCGAAATTGGTACCCTCATAAGGACTTCCGTAAACTTTTCCGCCGCTTGAATAAATATATTCTGAAGGAAAATAACTGCTGTATCCAACCAGGTGCGAGAATGTATCATTGCCCACCACCGTGTCATTGGTATAGTGAAACGACCAATTGTCCACTTGCCCCTGTATCGTCCAGTCGCCGATATGCACTTCCGTCTGCGATAAACCCGGTTGGGGAAAATGATAAAGCATCGTCTGCGCATCGCTCGCGGTAACGCAAAGAAATGCAATGATCGTTGTAAGGATCGTTCTCATGTGCCGGGAATTAAGAATGTTTGCCAATGAAAAGATAGGATAATTTCCGGACTCAGTTAATAGTTAATAGTTAATGGTTAATAGCTAATAGCTAATAGTGAAAAACGAATCAACCCAACTATTAACCATTAACTATTAGCTATTATCTAACCACTTTCTCGATCTGCACCTGCATGCTTCTGAGCAGCGACATCACACTCTCTAAATTTATTTCTTCCTCTTTTCTGTCCGATAAATTCAGTGCGCACACGAATTCCCACAACTCGATCACATCAGAAATTTTCACGCTGTACGGTTTGTATTCTTTGTTGTCCGAATGCAGCTCGAGCGTCGATGAATTATTTTTCCGGAACACACGTTTGTACACCACACCTTCCTCTTTCGTCACCAGCACATACGTTTTTCCGTTCACCAGGTCATTCACATTCTCCACGAATTTTCCGATCACCCACGCGCCCGGACGCAGCGGAGGCATGGAATCGCCTTTGATCGGGAATGCGCGGTTCTTTCCAACTACGCGGAACGGCAGATTCATCACCGGCAGTTTTGAAATGTATTCCGGATCGCTGTAGCCTTCCAGGTACCCGGCCGATGCTTTCACCGTCACCACCTCCACCATATCATTATTCTCCGTGTCCGTCACGATCGGGAAGAGAATTCTGTTGTGACTCACTTTCAGCATCGACGATGGATCGATCGTGTTCAGGTCGCACTTGATCAGCGAATCGATCGCCACGTGAAAAACGTTCGAGAGCTTGATCAGCACATCCACCGGCGGATCGCAGCGGTCCTCTTCATACGAGCCAATGCGCGCCCGCGTCACTTTCAACTCATCTGCCAGCCGCTCCTGCGACCATTTCTTCGTCCCCCGCAAATAGCGGATGTTTTTACCGATTTTCGACATGCTATTTTATTTAGCACTAATGTACTATTTTAAATAGTAACTTCGAAATGTGGTTGAAAAATATATTTCCCAATGAAACTCTGTGCCGGAGTTTACACCGAGCCTGTCGAGCGTGTGCCTCTGCGGTTTATTATGAGGAGCAAGATCTATCGTGCAGCAAATGACCTGCTGTCCCGAGCCTGGCCTGAGCTTGTCGAAGGCGGGCTAAAAAATCTGGCCAGCGTTTCAGAATATCACGCACATACCCGCGCACAGGTATGCCCCGCTGGGGCATTACGAAAAATACGAACGAAAAAAATGGGGGGCGCACCGCTGGTGCTACCATATGCATGCCCCGATGGGGCATTACGAATTTTATTCATCCTCACCGAGCCACTGGCTCCCCTCTCCGTCGGAGAGGGGCCGGGGGTGAGGTGAAAAACAAAATGGATCATAACGCCATACATATCGACCTCGATTCTTTTTTTGTATCAGTAGAACGATTGATAAATCCGAAACTGATCGGCAAACCCGTGCTCGTGGGCGGCAGCGGCGATCGGGGCGTGGTCGCTTCCTGCAGTTACGAAGCGCGCGAGTTCGGCATTCATTCCGCCATGCCCATGCGCCAGGCGCGTATGCTGTGTCCCGACGCCATCATCGTGCGCGGCGACCATGCGCAGTACAGCAAATATTCCGACATGGTCACCGACATCATTCACGAGACTGTTCCCGTTTATGAAAAAAGTTCCGTCGATGAATTCTATATCGACATGACGGGCATGGACCGTTTCTTCGGTTCGTGGAAAATGGGAGTGGAGCTGCGGCAGAAAATCATCCGCGAAACGAATCTGCCGATATCCTTCGCGCTCGGTGCGAACAAAACCGTTTCCAAGGTCGGGACCGGCGAAGCGAAACCGAACGGCCAACTGCACATTCCCAACGGAACCGAAAAAGCTTTTCTCGCGCCACTGTCCGTGAAAAAAATTCCGATGGTCGGCGATAAAACATATCAACTTCTCCGCGGAATGGGTGTGATGTGGATCCACACACTGCAGCAGATGCCGGTGGAAATGCTCGAGCAGGTTCTGGGCGTGAACGGAAATGTCATCTGGAAAAAAGCGAATGGCATCGATAATTCCCCGATCGTTCCGTATTCCGAACGCAAATCCATTTCTACCGAACGCACGTTCGAAAAAGATTCGATCGACGTGAAAGCCATGCGCGGCATTCTCATCGGCATGACGGAACAACTCGCGTTCCAGATGCGCAGCGAACAGAAACTCACCGGCTGCATCACCGTCAAGATCCGTTATTCCGATTTCAATACGTACACGCAACAACTGCGCATTCCGTACACGTCACTCGATCACATGCTCATCGAAAAAGTGCTCGCCATCTTCGACAAACTGTACGAGAAGCGAATGCTCATCCGTTTGATCGGTGTGCGTTTCTCTCATCTCGTGCAGGGCGGTTATCAATTCAACCTGTTCGAACAAACCGTTGAGCAGGCACAACTCTGCCAGGCGATGGACAAGATCCGCAAGCGTTTCGGAAAAGATGCGGTGGCACGTGCGTCGGGAAGTGATTTTGAATTGCCTGATTTCAATCCGTTCAATGGGATCAGTACTTCGAAGAAAGTTGTCGCTCCTGACAATTCAAAATTGAAGATTCAAGATTTGAAATCGCAACAGTTTGTTGGTTCACGTAAATAATGGTCAATGCCAAACGCTCAATGAACAATGAACAAAGATGAATCGAAAAAATAGTCTTAAATTTCAATAACTGATTGGCCGAAGTTTAAGTGAATGCATATTCAAAAAAAATATTTATGAAGGATAATCCAATTGACAAGAAGTTTAATGAAGCTACCAAGGTTGTTTCTACGAGTACAACAGTATGGCGATTTATTCGATTTATAGCTTTCTGTCTATCGATCTTCGGATTTCTTTGGATAGTCGGACCAATTGTGGCGAACAATAATCGACCAGGAGGATACATACACCTTGAAACTGATCTCATACTCGGAATAAGTTCTCTTATCGTCGGAATTTTCTTGATTTATGTATCAGGAGATAAACTCAAATCACTACAAAGC
>DATJEX010000076.1:0-6247 GCA_035496135.1 Bacteroidia bacterium | reverse complement strand
CGTCGCGTAGAGAAAATCATACACCGGGGTCAAACCGGTTCCGTCCGGATTCATTTTGACAATCGTTCCGCCGTTGTTGGCACCACCACCATTGGTCATGGTCCAGATGGTCTGGGTGGATTGCGCATTGAGCAGCGCACAGGAAACTGCGAGAAGAGAAGTGAGCAATTGTTTTTTCATGGGAACGAGGGGTTTGATCCGGTTTGTATTAATGTGAATGAATAGTTACTCTTTAACGAATTTCTTCGTCAGTGTTTTATCCGCGCTTTTCATCTCGATGAAATAAATTCCCGCATCGAGTTGTTCAAGTCCGATCTCCCTGCGGTAATTCTTATCGACATGTGTTTCATTCCACGACATCACTTCCTGCCCGAGTGAATTGCGGATGATGAACGAAACATTTTCCTGCGGTTCAATGGCCGTGACTGTGATCACGTTGGTCGCGGGATTCGGAAAAAGAGAAAGTGACGCGTCCGCCAGTGAATGATCTCTTATTCCAAGCGTCAGGTCAACGAGATTGAATCCTCCATAAGGATTCGCTCCCCATGTTCCGGAAAAATTGCAGATCACGTTGAAAGCACCGTTCGAAGGATCGAGACGAAAAGCCGTTCCTCCTCCATTCGCTCCTCCAAAAATGGCTGTGCCGAATAACAATCCACCGGGAGTGAGCGTAAGATCTCCGTTTGGATTTTTTCCTTCGGCAAGCGTGAGATCATGAATATCAGTGTATGTTGATGTGGAAGGATCGAAAGAAAAAACAGCTCCGTTGGAATTAAGGCCTCCTTCGGACGCAGTTCCATACATCATTCCATTCGGTGCCTGCACCAGGCTTGCTTTCGGCTTACATCCGCTTGTTGTGCCGAAACTGTACAAGGTGGTAAACGTGAGTGCACTCGCATCCAAACTGAATATTGTTCCGACACCATTTGTCCCACCTTCCATCGTGAGTCCGTAGAATTTTCCATCGGCCGCATGCAAAAGACTTCCGTAAGGATTTTTTCCGTCGGTCGAATCATTCAGGTTATGCAGAACAGAATACGTGAACAGGGATGGGTCATAACAGAAAATATTACCGAAGCCATGCGAACCACCCGATGTCGTCATTCCGTAAAGTTTTCCATTGGCAACGGTGAGCGCACCCCAAGGATAATCGCCGGTGGGTGAATCAAAATCATGAAGGTCCGTGTAAACTCCTGTCGCGATATTGTAGCTGTACAATACTCCGCCTGTATTGACCCCGCCATCCCAGGTCACGCCATAGAGCACACCATTCGACTCCACCAATCCGGAATATGGAATGTATCCATCGGCAAAATAAAAATCATGAACGTCGGTGTAAATATTGTTCACCGGATCGTAACGAAAAATAACGCAGCTGCCCGATGGACCGCCATTCTCGGTGGTGCCGTAAACGTTCCCGTCACTCGCCTGTACCAGGTTGCCGTATGGGTTATCTCCGATCGCATAGATAAAATCATAAACGTGCGACAAGGTCACACCGTTCGGATCTACTTTGTCTATTGTTCCGCCATTGGGACTTCCACCGAAAGTTGTCGTCAGCCAATAAGACTGTGTTTGCGCGATGGAAAAGTTTGATGCAGCTAATGCAACAACGAAAGAGAGTAGCAGTTTTTTCATGCGAGGAGGTTTGTTTGCAACTGAAATATAGGACAACAATTCCGGATTTTCCTACTGAAATCTGCAAATGTCTTACGTGATCAGAAATTCGCCCCGCCCCTGGCCACTTATAAAATCACGCTTTTACGCACCAGCACTCTTCGTATCTTAGACTTCCGGAATATCCGTATTCAGTATTTCCGACAATCCGTAATCCGCTCCTATGAAAAAAGTCCTGCTCGCCCTGATCATTCTGCACGCTCCATTCTCCATTCTCCATTCCCAAAGCGAGAATTACAACACGATGAATGTTTCCAAGATCGGCCATTGGTGGAATCCTGCCCAGCAACCTGAACCGACTTACGGCATCAAATACCAGGCGGTGTGGGGATGGTATCAGCAAAACACGAATAGAGAATATGCGATCATCGGGACTTCCACGGGAACTGAATTCATTGATGTGACGAATCCGGCTTCACCGGTCGTGTGCGATTATATTCCCGCGACGCATGGCAATCTCATCTGGCATGAAATAAAAAATTACCAGAACTATTGCTACATCGTGAGTGACGATGCCGCTCCGAATTCCTTCATCATCGCCGACATGTCCTATCTCCCCGACTCCGTTCACGTTGTCAGAAACGACAGGACTATTTTCGAACGCTGTCACACCATTTATGTCGACGGAGATAAACTCTACGGCGGAAGTGTGACGGGGATCAACAACAGTTTCTTTTATTCGATGGCGGTGTATGATCTTTCAGCCGATCCAACGACACCTACACTCATCCGTCATCTCGACCAGGATTATGCGACTCCGGGAACTGTTCACGATATGTTCGTGCGCAACGACACTGTTTATGCTTCCGGCGGATATGACGGATTGTTCATTTACAAATTCAACGACGGAACTACGAATACGTTCAGTGAGCTCGATGCGCTGCAGAATTATCCGGAACAGGGATACAATCACAGCAGTTTTCTTACGCAGAATGGACAAACACTTATTTTCACTGATGAAGTTCCCGCCGGAAAAGGGATCAAATCGCTCGACGTTTCTCAATTCGGAAATCTGACGATGAACCAGGTCTTCCGTTCGAATACCGGGAACACGCCGCACAATCCTTACATCATCGGCAATGATATCCTGGTCATGGCGAATTACACGGATGGCGTGCAGATCTTCGACATTTCCAATCCTTCGAACGTGGTGCGCTGCGGATATTTTGATGATGACACGACGATCAATTACCCGAATTACACGCAGGCGTATCACGGATGCTGGGGTGCGTACACCGATCTGCCGAGTGGAAATCTCCTTGCCGCCGATATGCAGAACGGATTGTACATTCTCGATATTTCCCAGGCAGAATTGCTGAACACAAATAATGCTGTTGCTTCTGCGGTTTCACTCGACGCCTTCCCGAATCCTTTCGACGCAAGCTGTTTTCTGAATCTCACGCTCGATAAAACACAAACGATCACGTACACGATCTACGATGCAGAAGGAAAATTTGTGAAGACGAAAACGCAGGAAATGCCGGCCGGAAAAACACTGCTCGAAATTGAAAGTGCCGATCTCGCCGCAGGAATTTATTCCGTGCAGGTGAAAGGCGAAACGATCAATGCTGTTTCGAGACTGGTGAAGAAGTAATGACCAATTGTTCAATGGCCAATTACCAATTGTGAAGTTGGAATGGCAGAGTAAAGTCTCAATAAAACGCGCTAAGCTTGTTAAGAACAAACAGCTATTACCTTTTGCCAATTGGTAATTGGTAATTGCCTAATTGGTAATTTTATCCAGCATGCGTTTTGCATTAACCCTCACTTTATTTTTTCTTACAGGAATTTTATCCGCCCAGGTACTCGAGATCGAGCATCGCGATTTTCTCGTCGATACAATTCCCTTCAAATTCGTTCCGACGAGCACCGCGGGTGTGTATGATAAAGTGCGGGAGATCCGCATCGGCTGTCTCAACACGGGAAAAACGGATCTCGTGTTCAACACGGTGCAGCTCGGATTGAAAACAGATTCATCCTGGATCAATTCATCACTGAACGTGAGATTTCCGGGATCACTGAAACACGGGCAATACGGCGAAGTAGTGATCACCTGGAGTACAGCGCTCTCTTCTTTCAACAGGATAAAAATTCTTTCCAACGCGAAAAACGGTGACCAGGTTATCCGGCTGCGCGATACTTACGTCACACCGTTGCAGATCATCAAGGATAAAAAGGCCTTCAGCTACAAAGTGAAAGAAGGAGAGAATGCTGTCTTCGAAGTGATCCTCGTGAACAACGGAACCGCTCCCGCGATCATCGACTCGATGGTGATGCCGGCTCCTTCGCTGAAATTACTTTCCACCCTTCCGCTCACACTCGATCCGGGCGCGCAGGAGCACGTGTCACTCGAAGGGATCACAAAAGGAATGATGAATTTTTATAACGGCGGAAGTCCGACGTTCTATTTTCACTGCAAAGGGAGCTACGAGGATTTCGCCCAGCAAGCCGTGTCATGCGTCATCATTCCGAACATTGTCGCCAGTGAAAGCGATACGTTCAGTTTCGGAAGTGTGAAACGGGGAACGACTGTCTCGCACACTTTTTCTTTTGTCAATAAAGGGACGGTGACGCTCGACGCGACAAAAGCCAACAACACCTGCGCCGTATTCAGCAAGACTTCGATCGGCCCGGGAGAAAAATTCACGATCACGGTGAACTACAATACCACGCTTGCTGATTCGGCGGCGGTGAATAAAGAATTCCCGATCCAGATCGCGCCGTTCTTCTACAACTATTCTTTGTTCCTCAATGGAAAAGTGAGCGGCCCTTCGCTCGACAGGAGCAAAATTCTCACTCCTGTTGAATCCAAAAAAGATCTCGGTGTCGTTTACAACGATACACTCAAAACGATCCGCTGCGATTTCAAAATAAAAAACACGAGCAACGTCCCGATCACTGTCACTTCATGCACCGTGAATGAAAAAGGCGCGTTTGTCATGTGCAGCAACAAAGGAATTATTCCGGCGGGACAAACATTCATCGTTTCGTTTCAATACGATCCGAAACTTGTCGGCAAATTTGAGCGGATGATCACCGTGAATTATACGACGGGCGATTGCACGAACGGAACCTTCTTTCTGCATCTGGATGTGAGCGGAGAAGTGAAACACAAAGGGAGCTGATCACGAAAGAAGGAATTACTTTTTAATGATCTTCTGCACACTCGTTTTCGTTCCATCATTCATCCGGACGAAATAAATGCCGGCACTCCTGTTGGAGAGATCGATCGTGAATGGAGATGCATCCAGCGTCGAAGTCAAAACAATTTCGCCAAGATCATTGTAGATGAAAATTTCTCCGTGTTTACACGTGGTGTAGATCGTAAACGCGCCATCGGTAGGATCGGGAGCAAGAGTGAATATCTCTTCTCCGTTCAGCTCTTCTATTCCCGCATCGATATTGCAATTGTATTTCGCCATGAAGATCCCTTCGCCCTGCTGGTAGATCAATGTATCATTGCCGATAATGAACGGATCCGCTAAATAATCGCCACCCATGTATACATTCCCGAAGCGATCGGCACTGATATCATTCTGATCGTCTCCTCCGCTCTGGAGTGAAGTTCCGCAAATCGGGTATCCTGCCGAATCGAGTTTGATGAGATAGACAGGATCAGGCGAATTCGGAGGAATGCTCAGCTGCATGGTTCCGAACGTGATCGTTCCACTGACCAATTCTCCGGTTGCATATACATTTCCCGATGTATCTACCGTGAGTGCTGCAAGGAAATCCGAGCCGGGACCTCTTCCCGGATGAGCCCAGTGATCATTGCCGAGCGAATCATATTTTACAATGAATACATCACCGGAAGTCTGATTGGTATTCACGATCGTATGTATGCCGAAATCGATCAACGAATCAAAGAACTCTCCACCGAGAAAAACGTTTCCCCATTTATCCGTTGCCAATCCATTCGCATTTTCATCACCGGATCCGCCGATCGATTTCGCCCAGACCGCATTCCCATTTGCATCATATTTTGCAAGAAAGACATCTTCTGTCAGTGAGCCCGCATTGGTGATTGGAATGGATCCGAAACTCATGGAAGTGCTCTTGTAATATCCCGTCACGTAAGCATTCCCGTTTGGATCGGCCGCAACTTCATAGGCGAAATCATCATCCGTTCCGCCCGCACTCCGGGCCCACATCAGATTACCGGAAGCACTGTACTTGCACAGGAAAAGATCACGGGAATACGTCGGCCCGTTGTTCAGTAACAAAACGGACCCGAAATCAAGAGTGTCGGAGCCATACCATCCGGTCACAAAAACATTTCCGGCATGATCCGCACTGACCGAAAATCCATAACCATCGTTATTCGGCCCCACCGTACTTCTTGCCCAAAGCGCATTACCGTTGGGATCATATTTCGCAATGAAAAAAGGGCCATCGGAAAGATAGAGAACGCTGTTTCCAAACCATGCCATTGGTGTATTGAATTCACCCGTGATATAAGTGTTACCGGCAGAATCGGCGCAGATGCCCCAGGGTTGACAACTTCCATTCACCACCGTCGACCAGATGGGATTTCCGTTGTAATCAAATTTCACAATGAACCCTCCATCCC
>DATJEX010000075.1:0-6790 GCA_035496135.1 Bacteroidia bacterium | reverse complement strand
CGAGACGGACAATTGACAGACTATTCAGATGTACCTTTGATCAACTCAAAAAGTCCAATGAAAAAAATAATTTTCCTCGCGCTTCTCAGCATTTCTTCCCTGAAAATTTCCGCCAACGCGGGCGACACCACGATCGTGAATTCACACACCGCCGCTCACTGGAACTGGTATGGTTCCATCGATAATTGGGCCGTGTTTCCCGATACTTCCCATCATTACCGCAAGATCATCCTGAAATACAAACTGGGTTGTCCGTCCGGCGGATGCAGCGCATGGGATTACACCACACAGATCTTTGTGAAACGCCATACCGGAATTTATGATTCCACGCTTTCGTATTCTCCTTATTTCACCGTGAATGGAAACGCAGACGATTCTGTACTCTTCAATACCACAGCAACGTACAATCACTATTACGATACAGCGAACGCGGTGACGGATTCCACGATCTCGACTCCATTGATGATCGTGCAGTATCTCGATTCTCTGAATCCAACTGTGCCAACTGATACGCTCTGGGTTTATCCGGCAGGATATTACAATTACATCTGGAACGCATCGGGAAATATCGTCGATTCTGTTTATGTGAATAACGATTCTTTGTGGCATAATGGGCAATACGATATCTACACACCGTATGAAGTGATCGATCCAATAGAGATTGCACGTTACATCACACCATATGGAGGAAATCTTACTTCGACCTGGAACAACACCTGGTATTTCGATGTGACCGACTACGCTCCTATCCTGCACGATTCTGTCGACATGCGCGCTTTCTATAGTGGCTGGTCTGACGGATACACGATCACACTCGATTTTGAAATGATAGAAGGAGTTCCGCCAAGAACGCCGATCCGTGTCGAGAATCTCTGGAGCGGATATTACGGTTATGGAAATCCTTCGAACAGTATTGAGAATTATCTCACACCGAAAACAGTTTACATCGCGCCGAATGAACTGAACAGCAATGTGCGTTTTGATATCACCGGCCACGGTTTTGGCGGAACGGAAGATTGTTCGGAATTCTGTCCGAAAATGTATTACATGAAATTCGATAACGTGACGCGTTATTCGAAACTCGTGTGGCGTGATAAGTGCGGACTGAATGCGAATTCCGCGCAGCCGGGAACATGGTTGTATGATCGCGCGAACTGGTGTCCGGGCGAGCAGGTGCATGTGTTCGAGAATGAATTGACGCCTTATGTCACTCCCGGAGATTCCGTGACCATCGACGCCGATATGGAAACCTTCACGAATCTTGATCTGAGTCACGGAGCGGGTTACCAGGTCGACGGACAATTGATCACATACAGTGCGCCGAATTTTACACTTGATGCCGAGATGCGCGAGATCCTTGCGCCGAATTCAGAATTCAACCTGCATCGCATGAATTCCATTTGCGATAAACCGGTTGTGGTCATCAGAAATGTTGGTTCCACTCCACTCACCAGTCTCACGATCGATTATGGTGTTGTTGGCGCGCCTTCTTCCACTTACACCTGGACAGGAAATCTTCCGTTCCTCGCGGTGGATACCGTCACTCTTCCAACTGTGAATTGGTATGGAACAGCTGCGAAATTCTACGCGACGGTTTCTTCCCCGAATGGAAATGCGGATCAGTACGCCGATAATAATTCGCTGCAGGTGAATTATGTCGCGCCGCTCATGCACATTCCCGATCTCGTGGTAGAAGCACGAACCAATCTTGATGGAAGCGAAACTTCCTATTCTTTGGCCGATGCTTCCGGCAATGTCATCGTATCGCGCAGTAATCTTGCAGCAAGCACAACGTATCGCGACACAGTGCATCTGCAGCCCGGATGTTACATTCTCAAATGCGAGGATGCGGGCAAAGACGGGCTTTCATTCTGGGCGAATAATTCCGGCGCGGGATATTTCCGCTTGAAGAATCCTGCGACAGGAATGCTGGTGAAAAGTTTCAATCCTGATTTCGGAACGGAGATCTTCTATGAATTCACCGTTGGCATCAACATCGGAATGGAAGAAGAACCTGTTGGAAATTACCTGATCGCGTATCCGAATCCAACGGATAACATACTGAACATTGATCTGCAAACGCCGGAAGAAACTTCAGAGCTTCTCATTTTCGATTACCAGGGTCGCATCATTCACGATGAAAAAGTGGAAGGAAGTTCTGTACTGAAAAATATCCAGGTCGATCTTTCGGATTACGCACCCGGAATGTACGTGGTGCAACTGCGAAGCGCATCAGGAATTGAAACGAGGAAGATCATCAGGAATTAATTCTCGGAGAATTCCAGTTCGAAGCAAACGCCTTTGCCATTATTCATGGTAAGGCCCGCGCCGAGCTGATCGGAAAGCATGTGAACGAGCTGCATGCCGAGTGATTCGGTATTCTTCACATCGAGTTCATCGGGCAATCCTACACCGTCATCTTCCACTCTCATCTGGTAAAAAAGTTTTCCATCCCTTTTGTTTCTGCGCATTACCACTTTTATCGTTCCGCTGTTGTCTCCCGGAAATGCATATTTGAACGCGTTGGAAAGAAGTTCATTCAGGATCAATCCGCATGGAATGGCCGTTTCGATCCGGAAGAGGCGTTCGCTCGCGTTCAGATCGAGTTCAACCTGTAATGCGATGCGTTTCAGATCCGGGTTGTAACTGTTGTTCAAAGAACGTGCAAGTGAACTCACGTATTCATTGAAATCGATCCGTGCGAGATCATCCGACTCGTACAATTTTTCATGCACGAGCGCCATGCTTTGAATGCGGTCGCGGCTCACCCGGTATTTCTCTTTCGCGAATTCATCCTTGATCTGGTCCGACTGCAGATTGAGCAAACTCGAAATGATCTGCAGATTGTTTTTCACGCGGTGATGGATCTCTTTGAGCAGAATGTCTTTTTCCTGTGATGAAACCGTAGAACTCTTCAATTCCTCTCCGAGCATATTCACTCCTGCCGCGAGTCCATCCAGCAATTGATTATTCCCATCGATCGCCGCTTTGGTGTCGTATTGAAGCTGCGCGTAACCGATCAGCACATCGAGGATCTCCTTGGTGCGACGCTCCAGCTCCACTTCGTGTTCCGAGAATCCTTTGCATCGCGTTTCCATCTGTTCCAGCGCACGGATCAGCGTTTTTTCAAACGATTCTCCTTCCATCGGTTCGACGGAAGAAAGATGTTTGATCTTTTCGAAGATGAGTGTCCGGTCCTTTTCCATCACTTTCCGAATTCTTCCATGATCCATTTCTCCGCCGACTTTTCCGAAACGAATAGTTTTGTGGGAACGGTCGGTTTATTGAGGCCGAGAAAAAAATTGCCGACGATCATGCTTACCGGTTTGTTCACCACCATCGCGATGCAGATCACGTTTGGTTTTCTGCCGCGCATCGAGAAATGATCTCTGGCTTCCTTGGAAATGTATTTGATCTCGGTCAGATTCACGAGAATGGGAAAGTTGCTGCCACCGGAAATCCTGATCACCGCTTCCGTATTTTCCTGGGCATCTTTCAGTTCGATCACCGAGCCGGGTTTCACTACCGTGCGGATGAATCCACGGTCATCCATTTTGGTCATGAAAACTCTGCTTTCGAACATGGTTCAAAAATAAGGAACTATTGGGCGCGGATGAAATGCCGTTTTATCAGTTCTAATCTGTTTCTTTGCGGGATATGGCCTACCAGTATTTCGCGATCTACAAACCTTACGGTACACTTTCCCAGTTCACGCCGGAAGGGAACAAACCTGCATTGGGAAGTCATTACAAATTTCCCATCGATTGTTATCCTGTCGGCAGACTTGATACCGACAGTGAAGGATTGTTGCTGCTCACGAATGACAAGCGCGTGAACGCATTGTTGCTCACTCCGGATAAAAATCATGAGCGAACATATTATGTCGAGGTCGATGGGCAGATCACCGAAGAAGCAGTTGCGAAACTTTCAGCCGGCGTGACGATCACAGTTGGCGGAGAGAAATATAATACGCTTCCCGCTAAAGCGAAAATGATCGAAGCTCCTTCCCTTCCACCGCGCAATCCGCCGGTGCGTTTCAGGAAAAATATTCCGACTAGCTGGATCGAATTGACATTGAACGAAGGAAAGAACCGGCAAGTGCGGCACATGACCGCTGCTGTTGGATTTCCGACGCTCCGGCTCGTGCGTTATTCTATCGGGAATATTTCCATTGACGGAATGCTTCCGGCCGATGTCAGGATATTCACACCACAGGAATTTTATTCACTTCTGAAAATAAAACAATAACCACATTCACGCTCACTCCGCCCCGGCGGACACATCCACATTCACTTTCACATTCACTTTCACATTCACAATTCATATGATCAACGAAATAATAAACCAGCTCGACTTCAATTACGTTTATGCGAAGCAACTCGTAAGCGATATTCCGGAAGATAAAATGGCGTTCAAACCGGGCCCGGGGCTTGACAATCATCCTGCGTTCACGCTCGGTCATCTCGCCACTGCATGTGCTAATCTCACGAAGAATCTCACTGGTGAATTCAAACTTCCGGAAAAGTGGCAGAAACTTTTCATGAGAACAGGTCCGGGAGATCCGACGTTACCAGAACCAGATCCGGCTGCCTATCCGACGAAGGAAGAGTTGATGAAAGAGCTGAACAACCAGCACGAACGTTTGATCGCGTTTCTCTTGAAAGCAGACACGACACGCCTGGAGAAAGAATTTGAATGGAGATTCGCTTCTTATTTTCCGACTTATCTCGACCGCATCATGTTCATCAGCGCGAATCATTACGCGATGCATCTCGGACAATTGGCTGCGTGGAGAAGAGCGATGGGAATGCCGAGTGCGCTCGGATCAATAGAATGACGTCTGCGTCATTCTATTGATCCATTCGAAGATTCAAAATTTGGAAATTGGAATATTGATTGTAGTCCATTCGCCAACCGATATTCCAATCTTCGAATCTTCCAATTTTCGAATTTGCGTTTATTTCACTTCCTGCATCAATTTCTTAACGAGTGGAGAGATCGCGATCATCACAACTCCGGCAATGAGCGCATAGATCGCGAGTTGTTTGTATCCATCTGTGTACGCCATGAGTTTCACCGTCAAAGGCGCTTTCTCATCTGCTGTTGACATTCCCGCCCCGAGAATTCCTGCTACATATTGTCCGTAAGCACTGGCGAGAAACCACATGCCCATCATTACGCCCTGCAGAGGTTTCGGCGAAAGTTTGGTCATGATGGAAAGGCCGATCGGTGATAGACACAATTCACCGAGCGTGATGACAAAATATGCGATCGTGAAAACATCAAGTGATGTCACTCCATTCTTATCGGCGAAGAATCTTGTAGCGTAAAAAATGTAGAACGCGAGTGCGAGGAAAAGAAATCCCAATCCGAATTTCACAACGGTGTTCGGTTCGATCTTCTTTTTATTCATGCCGAGCCAGATCAATCCAAGCAGTGGGGCGAAAATGATCACGAACAACGAATTTGCTGCGTTGTTCACTCCATTCGGATCCATTTTTATTCCTGCAACGGTGTTGGTCAGATTCCCTGCCGCGAAAATGCTGAGCGATCCCCCACTCTGTTCGAAGAACGCCCAGAACAGGATCGAAAAAATGATGAAGACCAGTGCCGCGATGAGTTTTTTGTTCTCTTCCCAGGTATATTTTGTCATTTCATAAACGATATACAACAGGGTGCATGGACCAATGATGTACATGAACCAATCGGTGTATTGTGTCTTCGCGACCATGATCATGATCACCGGAATGATGGCGAGTGCGCCTGCATAGACCGCATAATCATACCAGGCGCGATTCTTTCCGTCGGTCTTATTTGCAAAAGGTGAGAGTCCGATCGGGCCAAGTGAACGCTGTGTGAAGACAAAGGTCAGGAGTGAGATCGTCATCACGATCGCGGCAAGCCCGAACGCGAGATTCCAGGAATAATCTTTTCCGATCCAGATGCAGAGATATCCTCCGATGAGTGCGCCGAGATTTATTCCTGAATAGAAAAGAGAAAAGCCGGCATCCGTTCTTGAATCTCCTTTTTTGTAGAGGGCTCCCACCATCGTGGAAATATTCGGTTTGAAAAAACCGGTGCCGATGATCGTGAAGCTGATACCGAGGAAAAAGAATTTATCGGGGTTCAAAGAGAGAATGATACTCCCGGTGATCATCAGCAATCCGCCCCAGAAAAGTGATTTGCGGAAACCAAGAATTTTATCGGCGAATAAACCTCCGATGAAGGTGAACGCGTAAACGAAGGCCTGCGTTGCTCCATACTGTAGATTCGCAACTTTATCGTCCATCATCAGCCTGTGCACCATGAAATACGTGAGCATTCCGCGCATTCCGTAAAAACAGAAGCGTTCCCACATTTCCGAAAAGAAGAGGTACCAGAGTTGCTTCGGATATTTTCCTTTGAAGTCCTGAATTTCTTCGAGCGTGAGTTCTTGTTGCATAGGATGATTTTAGTAGGAAGACGTCGCAAAGTACGGAAAGTTCGCTCCGAACTTTCTGCCGCCGGTGTATGCAGAATTGCCAGTTAAATGTATTTTTGCAGCCCGGCACGCCATCTTAGCTCATCCCGATAGCTATCGGGAGGTAGAGCAGCTCATTCGTAATGAGTCCGCCGCGGCGGACAGGTTCGAGTCCCCTCCGAAAAAATTTCATTCTTCGATTTTCGATTCAGCTCTAAGACATAAATACTATTTTTGCAGTCCGCACGCCATCTTAGCTCAGTTGGTAGAGCAGCTCATTCGTAATGAGTCCGCCGCGGCGGACAGGTTCGAGTCACCTCCGAAAAAATT
>DATJEX010000074.1:0-2847 GCA_035496135.1 Bacteroidia bacterium | reverse complement strand
CATTGATTTTCTTTTCCAGGTCATTGGTTTTCTCGCGCTCACGTTTACGGTCGAGTTCATTTTCACCAACTGGATGAAGAACATGGGCGTGTCGATCCCGCTGGTGCACGTGGGTAAACTTCCTTTGCTCGCACAGTTCCTGATCTTTTTCATCATCATGGATTTCTGCCAGTTCTTCGCGCATTTCCTGTTGCACCGAATTGATTTTTTCTGGAAATTCCACAAGATCCATCACGCACAGGAAACACTGGGCTTCGCGTCGACACGGCACTTTCATATCATGGAATATTTAGTGCTGCGTCCGTTCGGCTGGATCCCGATGGGGCTGATCGGGTACAACGAACACAGTTACATCATCTGCACCGCGCTGTACATGTGGATCGCTTACTTCCTTGTTTTCTTTTCGCATTGCAACGTGAAAATAAATTTCGGGATACTGAACAAGATCATCATCACACCGAATACGCATTACTGGCATCACGCGAAAAATATTCCGCGGAAGTACGGCGTGAATTACGCTTCGGTACTCGTGATCTGGGATTTTCTCTTCCGCAGTTTTTATCTGCCCGAGGATCCGAAGCTGCAACCGATCCTTGGTGTTCCGGATAATGATGTGCCGAAAGGATTTTTTGGCCAATTGATCTATCCGTTCAAAACATTATTCACGAAGAAGAAGGATGCGCAGATGATGAATGTGAGTAAGGTGAAGGCAAAAAAGTAAGAACAGATTCAGGGGAATCCTTATCATTGACAACAAAATCAATTTACATGAAACGAATCTCATTACTCCTTTTCCTCTTCCTCGCATTCACTTCATTCTCATCGGCAAAAAAACCTTTGTGGTTGTCCGGCGTTTGGGAAGGAACAGGCACACAGCCGAGCGCGAACAATGAAACGTGGACGATCCTTGCGACACTCGATCCGGTGAATAACGTTTATAAAATCGAATATCCATCTCTGAATTGCGGAGGAAGCTGGTCGCTGGTGAAAGCCGGAAAGGATAAAGCCGAATTCAAGGAACAGATCACCAAGGGAATGAATCTTTGCACGCTGACCGGGAAAGTGATCTTAACGAAGACCGACGACGATCATCTGGAATACGCTTATTACAATGTCGGTGCGAAGACGAAGGATTCTTACGGAACATTGACGAGAAGAAAGTGATGAGTTATAAGCGATGAGTTAAGAGTGAAGGATGCGAAAGCGTTGGTAGTGTCTCACTTTGCGTGGTGTCGTGGTGTTACACCCGACACAGGCTTGAGCGCTGGTGGATGCAAAGTGAGACACTACCAAAGCGTTTGTGAGTCAAGATTATTTGGCTTAACTTTCTATTCGGCAGACAACCTTTTTTCACTTTCAGCGTCTGCCTGGTATGAAGGCAGCCAACAATAAAGTCCAGCTTACATTTCATTGTCCGAAAACTCTTGAGGACATGACCATTGTGGAAGGAGAACATTTCTGTTCGTCCTGCAATCGTTTGCTGATCGATTTTACCAGAATGAATGAGGAGGAGATGAAGCAGGCGCTGATGAAGCTGGTGGGAACAAAAGCGTGCGGAATGTTCCGCCCGGAAAATGTGCAGCTGACCATTAAACAGAAATTCATTCACAGGTTAAGACAGGTCGCTTCATTTTCCATCGCGCTCTTCAGTGTGAAAGCGGTGCAGGCGAAAAATATTCATCAACCTATCCCGGCGACGCATAATGAAACGGAACAGGCAGTTGGAACATATGCTGCTGCAGTGGATTCGGCGGCGAACAAATATTACGGAAAACTGATCGACGAAAAAGACCTGGAAGCAATAGGTTTTGTGGATGTTTTTCTGCAGGATGCGAATGGAAACGAAGTTGCTACTGTGACTACAGACGGAAATGGAATTTTTGAATTCGATCTTCCCGCCGATTCTTCCATTGCGGATTATCGTATCAAAATCGTTGATTACGGTTACAAAACGACAACGGTGAAAGTGGATGCGAAGCACCGCGCACTCACGGATATTGAACTCAAAGAACATTATGATCTGAGTTTCGATTGGAATTTCCCAACACTGAAACGACTTACCCGTAAAGAACAGCATGCCTTGTTTCCACGAATGGCGAGGAGAATGTATCATCCCGTGATGATGGGGGCTTTCTCTTTCTGAAATGAATTCGCTGGTTTTTCATTTCACGTAAACCCCATGCAAAAAGTAACCATCCGCAAACCCTGCTACACCGACCTGGAAGATATGCCGCGCATTCCCGGCGGAGTGTGGTGTACGAAATGCGGGGAGAAAGTGGAAGATGTGTCGAAGATGAGTGATGAAGAACTCGTGAAATGGATCGGTGATAATTCGAAACACAAACCCTGCGGAATTTATACAAATGAACAATCAAAGATTCCTTTCACGGAAAAAGTGTTGATGCCTTTGAAAATAGCAGCGGCAACTGTTTCCGCGATGTTCATTCACGAAGGAATTCATGCCCAGGTGACGCCAACAGAAATGAGTGCAGTTTCTTCGGCGCAGCAACCAAAAGATTCGGCAAGATTCATGATGGTCGGGAAAGTTGTGTCGCACAAGAGCGGTGAAGGTTTGAGCGGAGTGAGCATTTACATCAGCAACGGTGACAGTGTGCTGGTCACCGCGCGCAGTGGTGATGATGGTTCGTTTTATATTGAACTTCCGAAATGGGAGGGAGTTTCCTACCAGGTTTCCTTTTCTGACTGGGGATACCGGCATGAATTATTCGAAGCGTATGTTCCGTGCGAAGATCTGTTCGTGGTGAAAATGAAAAGAAAATCCATGGGAAGGAAATTGAGAAGGATCTTTCACCGTCATCCGAGGACTGTTTCGAAGTTCTAGGCAAT
>DATJEX010000073.1:0-3435 GCA_035496135.1 Bacteroidia bacterium | reverse complement strand
TTAGAAGAAGCCTGCGCATCCGAAACAGTTCCCGAGTGGATCATCCGCTGCTGCGCGTCGTATTCGTAAGTAGAAATACGGTGACCGTAACCTGTAGCGTACCTGTCCTTCTGAATGACGAGCCCGTCTTTCCTCGTGTATATCGTGCTATCATAATTGAAACGATCCCCCCGGAATTTTCCGTCAAAGAAAACATGTTGAGTAAGAAGTTTGATATTCTTAAGCAACGCTCCGTCGTTTGAATATACTGTTGAATCGATATTCAAAAACGTCCGTGCGATGGTTCGAACGGAAACACATCTTCCTTTCTTATCATAAGCATAATACACGACGGTCGTATCGATCGTGGATGTATCGCATGCTTTCGTGAGGACGCCCTTTGCATCGTACAGGAAACTTTCGCTCTCCACCCATCCGTCAACGGAAAGTTCAACATGTTTCTTTACCGGTTTTTTCTCTTCATTGTAAACGTACGTTTCAGACCGAACCTGTTCCGTCCCCATGAAATTCGCGTACCACAGATGTGTTTGCCACGATCCATCTTTGGCATACAAAACAGAATCCCACGTATCATCGGCATAGCGGACATTCTCATATTTATTGCGTTCGAAGATCTTTCCTTTATCGGAATACGTGAAGTTATCGACGTTGTATCCTTTCTTAGGCGATAACGTGTCGGCGCCTGTGTAAGTGATCATGCTTCGTGTGAATGATTTGACGCCGGGAAAGGAGTCGATGTCGTAGATCATTTTCGGTTCAGTTTGTGCCGAACAGAAAATGGAGAGGAGCACTAAGAAAAAAGAAAATCGGAAAACGGGGTAACTCATATTTACTCGCTCACCGGAATATCCAGTGTAGTGTCTTTACTCTCCAGCTGATGAGTGGAAATGATCATCCATTTTTCTCCCCACACAGGAGTAGCATGCGTGGAATCCCAGCCGGCATCAATTCCTTTCGCGTAAACCGTGAACGCTTCATCTCCGTTCGGAATTCCCGTGAGGGTGAATTGTCCGTTCGCATCGCACACATGGCGTTCGTCGTAAAGCGTTGAATCCGTTCCAGGAAAATTCACCGTGCCCCATTTCACAAACAGGCTGCAATACGGAACAGGAACAGAGTGATGCGCGGCGGTAATGAAACAACGCACCACCGCAGCCGGAACGGTCTTCGGATTGTTATTCTCCTTTTTACAGGAAAAAACAGCGAGGGAAAGTAAAGCGATGAACAGGGTGCGTTTCATTAGTAGTATCTAAGATAAGCACAAATTGCCGATTTACCAATGGCCAGTTGCCAATGAAGTGTGAGCGGTTGTGAAATGGCTGGATACAAGGACTACGCTCGGGCAAAGTAATACCCTACGAATATTCGTAGTCCGCCGCGGCGGAGACTTTCAGAAAAAGCTTAGAGGAATGATCACGGGGGAAATCACGGGTGATGAGATAGAATAGAATATGTAATTTAGATTATGTATCGGCAAATAAGCAGATCAAATCATATCAAAACATCTCACAGAATCTCCAATCTTCATTGGGGATTTTCTATTTTCTGTTTGTAAGTGGGTTGGTTTTCAAAAGAAGGACATAAATTAGTAACTTAAACAAAAGGGTATGAAAAACATGCATAGAATCAGGAGAAATATTCTACTCAGCCTGTGTGGATTGCTTGTTATGGGAGGATTGAATCTGCGAGGCGGAAGCATGGACACTGTTTTGCTTACGTCCAGTTTAAAAACTGTTAAGCAGCTTCTTAAGTCTTCTTTCCCTGTTGAACATAATGTAAAGGGATATCTGATTATTACAGATGATAAAAAATTCTACGTAACAGGACTCAGGTTGTTTTGCACCGACGGGGGAGTGATTGAAATTTCATTTGTAAATCCTGTTCCATACGATAATTCATATTTGAATCCATGTATTATGAACAAAAAACTACTAAAGCAAAGAATAAGGGATATTAAATCCATTAGTTATATAACTTAACTTTAATCGGGAGAGCATTGCGTTGCGGGAAGATGATAGGGCTTGATAGCAATCAAGGCGTAAAATGTATGAAGTTGCGAACGACATAATCGGTTTTCCAAAATGTTTATCCGGGATACAACGCGAGGCCACCAAGGCACAACGACACAAAGGAATCACAAAGCAATTCTACATAGTCAAATGATTCATTACAAAACTTCCCAAACAATATTTGATTTTGACTTCACCATCAACTATTAACTATTAGCTATTAACCATTAGTTATCACTCAACATCTTCCACGCCCCACCCAACTGCTCACTGATATCGCCGGCTATTACTCCATTCTCCGTATTCACCGAAGCTGCGATGTCGCCCGCGAGCCCGTGCAGGTACACGCCGATGAGACAGGAATCGAATGCGGAATAACCTTGTGCGAGAAGTCCGGTGATAATTCCGGTGAGTACATCGCCGCTTCCGCCGGTTGCCATTCCGGGATTGCCGGATGAATTGAAATGCACGCTGCCGTCGGGACAAGCGATGGACGTGTACGCGCCTTTGAGCACAATATAAATTCCATTCTTCAGCGCCATTTCTTTCTGCGTTTTCATTCTTGCAAAACCGGTGCTGTGTTTCTGCGTGAGTCGATCAAATTCGCCTGGATGCGGAGTGAGGATCGTATTCTTCGGAAGAAAAGCGATCCACGTTTTATTTTCGGCGAGAATGTTCAGTGCATCGGCATCGATCACGAGCGGGCCTGAGAATTGATTCAGCAATAATTTCATCGCCTGCTCGGTCGCTTTGTCTTTTCCGATCCCGGGACCAATTCCGATCGCGCTGTACGTTCCGAATTTATCGGGGCCCATCGCGATCCTCCCGGAAATAATTTCTTCTCCTTCGCTTTCATTCACCATCGCTTCGGGAACGGCGGTCTGCATAATGAGTGTTCCGCATTTCGGAATGCAGGTGGAAACGAGTCCGGCTCCCGCGCGCAGGCATGCACGCACGGAAAGAACTGCCGCGCCCATTTTTCCTTTGCTTCCCGCCACCACGAGCGCATGCCCGTATGTGCCCTTGTGCGAGAATTTTCCGCGGACACTCAGCAGGTTTTTCACTTCGTTGTGAACGGTGAAATAATAATTTGTTTTTTCGCCCGCGATAAAATCGGGATGCAAGTTGATGTTAAGCACATGAAATTCGCCAACGTATTCGCTGTTCTCGGAAAACAGGAATGAAAGTTTCGGTTGCTGAAATGTCAGCGTGTATTTTGCTTTCACGACATGTGCGTACGAATTCGAAGCGTTGTCATCGCCATGCAATCCCGATGGAATATCGATGGACACAACAGGTACATGAAAGTTATTGATCGCATCAATGACCTTCGCGAAATTGCCACTCGCCTCCCCTTTCATTCCGCTTCCGGTGAGCGCATCAATGATCACGCGGTTTTCGCCGACATGGATGAGTGAAATATTTT
>DATJEX010000072.1:0-5634 GCA_035496135.1 Bacteroidia bacterium | reverse complement strand
TCGTTCCACTTGAAAATGGAAGAGAATGAAAGTTTCCTGTTGCCGATGAAATTCGAAGAGCCGATGAACAGGAAAAATCTGCGCAATTCCTGCTGGAACACGATCAACAGCGCGATCACACCAACGTCAATGAATTTTCCGAGAATGGTGGAGAACAATTCGAGTTCCATCAATCGAACGATGCGGTAAAAAACATAGAACACCGCGACGCCGATGAAAATATTCAGCGCAGCCGTTCCGCGAACCAGCCGGTAAAGCTGGTAAAGCAGCAAAGCCACCAGCAGGATATCGATCGCGTCCTGCCAGCGGAAGTGAAGAAAAATAAGGATGGTCCAATTCGACATCGGTCGCAAATATAGGAACATGGAGGATGGAAGATGGAACATGGAGTACGGGTTATTCTGACATTCGAAGGATTCGTATTCCATGCTCCTTCTTCCTTCTTCCATGCTCCATTTGTTACTAAATCTTACATCTTGTTAAAGCCCGAATAGCGGCTTGATATTTGCAATATTTTCACTGGCAAATAAGTCGTAATTTCGAACACATCCCAGCACGGAAACTGTATGAAAAAAATATTTTACACTACTCTGTTTTTCAGTATTTTAGGTCTATCTGTTGAAAGTCAGACTACAAATACAGCGCCGAAGACCACTCCCAAAACTGGCCCTACTCAAACAACAACACAGGCGCCAAAGACAAATGCCAATACCAGTAGCCAGGCTGCGAACACGGTGCATTATCCGCGCAAGACCACTTCGGCAAAACCACTGGTGGATGTGAAAGTGAAAATTCATGGTTTGACGAGCGGTGATGTCATGCTGGCAAATCACTACGGCGACAAGCAATTCCTGCAGGATACTGTTACAGCGGATGCGAACGGATTCGTGGAATTCAAAGCGGACACGTTGTATCCCGGAGGAATTTACCTCGTCGTGCTGCCGAGCAAAAAATATTTCGAGATCGTGATGACCGATCAGCAGGTGTTCAGTGTGGAAACAGATACGACCGATCTGATCACGCATATGAAAGTTACAGGCAATAAAGAAAATCAGTATTTCTACGAGTACCTCAATTATCTTTCTTCGCTCCAGTCGAAAATGGAACCGATCCAGAAAAAATACGACGCTGCAAAAACAGCAGGCAAGAAAGATTCCATGGCCATTTACCAGAAACAGATCGCCGCGATCGACAGCACGGTGAAAGCCTACAAGCGCGATTACGCGAAGAACAAACACCCGGAAACCTTCATGGCCGAAGTGCTTCGTGCGATGGATGAGCCCGACCAGCTTCCATATTCGCAGTGCCCGAAAAAAGCGAATGGAGATATCGACTCCTCCTACGTTTACTGGAACTTCCGCAACCATTACTGGGACGGAATGACCTTTTCCGATGATCGCCTCATCCGCACACCAGTTTACGCGAACAAACTGAAATTCTATCTCGACAAAGTTGTTCCGCAACACCCCGACTCCATCGCAGCTGCATGCGATTACATCATTGACAAATGCAAGCCCTCGAAAGAACTTTTCAAATACACGGTTTACTATTGCACCTACACGTACGAAACAGACAAGCGGATGGGCTTCGACGCGATCTTCG
This sequence comes from Bacteroidia bacterium, assembly GCA_035496135.1. GTDB lineage: Bacteria > Bacteroidota > Bacteroidia > Palsa-965 > Palsa-965. The sequence goes on along the minus strand of DATJEX010000072.1, from coordinate 4,032 downwards.
TTCATCTCGTTGATCGTTATTACGCGACCAAACAGGTCTGGTGGGTAAGTGAAGACCAGATGACAAAAATTCTGAATCGCGCGAAACAGCTGAGTTATGTCCAGGTTGGCAAACCAAGCGTGAATCTCATGCTGCAGGATACAAGCGGAGTGGTGAAACCATTGCAGAGTGTAAAAGCGACGTACACCGTTCTCATCTTCTGGGATCCGACATGCTCGCATTGCAAGAAAGAAGTTCCGATCATCAAGGCTTATGTCGATTCACTGCACAAGGTCGGTGTGAGCGTGGAAGTCTACGGTATCTACTCCGAGCTCGATTACCCGACGTGGAAGAAATTCATCCGTGATAATAAGCTCAACTGGATCAATGTCTGCGCGAAAGATCAGCAGGAACTCGCCACAGCGAAATATTATTACGACGTGTTCAGTACTCCAACGATCGTCCTGCTCGATGAGAACAAGAACATCATCGCCAAGCGGATCGACGCCGAATCGCTGAAAACCGTTCTGGATCGGGAACTTTCCAAGGCAAAGAAACCTAACTGACGTACCTTTGTACATCCGTTAGCGTTATACGTACATGAAGATCTTCCTCGCTTTGTTGATTTCGGCGGCACTCGGAACCTGTAACACGGAAGGGCGTTCGCATCGCTACCTGCACGACAAGAATCCGAGCGAGAAACTCGACCGTCAACTGAAGAAGATGAGCAAGCACGCCGATAAAACCTTCCACAAAAACCTGAGGAAGAATAAAAAGCATATCGGCAAGGGCGGCAAGTAATAACTGTACGAAGTACGAAATTCACGAAGTACCAAAGTGAAATTCACCCAGGCTCTATTTTTACATTCGTACTATTTCGCACTTCGTAGTTCGTGAATTTCGTAGTTCGTACTAAAGAATTTCCGTATTTTTACACCACATAATTCCAACGACCATGCGTAACATTATCAACCCGAGAAACATTTTCGTCCTGTGCGTACTCATTTTCGCAGCGAGCACGAGGATCATCAAACATCCTGATAATTTCACCGCCATCGGTGCCATGGGATTGTTCGCCGGAGCCGTTATGAGCAGCCGCGCCATGAGCCTCCTCGCCTCCTTCGCCGTCATGTTCGCGACTGATGCGATGCTTGGTTTCTACGAAGGATTCTGGATCGTTTACATCGCATTCGCACTCAGCATTGTTACCGGCTGGATCATCAGCAAAAAACAGAACGTCGGATCTATCACGATCGCTTCACTCATTTCCGCATTGCTCTTTTTCATCATCAGTAATTTCGGTGTGTGGACCGGACCGATGTACGCGCACACCTACGCTGGATTCATGCAGTGTTACTCGGCCGCCCTTCCATTTTTCTGGAATGGTCTCGCCAGCCAATTCGTTTACGGAGCGATCCTCTTCGGCGGATATCACCTGTTGCGTGTCTACAAACCAACATTGATCCGCGTAAAATAAAATATTTTTTGTTGGTAGGGCCACGATGCGTCGTGGCCTTTTTTTGTGCAGTTTTTTCAGGAGCAACGCCAACAGCGTTTCAAAATACGGCCGGTCCTGCTGGTGCGCATTGCGCGGCAAAAGCGCACCATCAGGGCTAAGAAATTTGTGCATCACATCAAATTGGAATGCCCCTATGGGGCAATACAGATCTTACGAAAAATACGAATGAAAAAAATGGGAACGCACCTCCAGTGCTACCAAATGGCAGGTCCTATGGAGCTGGTACCGATCTTACGAATGTCCGATCTTGAATATTGAATCTTTGAATTCACCATCTCATCAATTCTGCACGGTCAAAATCATATTCCGGCGTCACTAATGTATTTCCGAAATCGGTGGAATACCACGGATCTCCACTACCTGAACTTGAAGAAGGAGCATTCGGGTTTCTCAGGATGTGGATCTGCTGCGCGGGCATGTAACTCTGCGCGAGCATGAACATTTTCTTTCCGTCTTTATTCACCGCGACATCGATCACAATTTCCGCATGACCCGGTGTTCCGCCGTGAATGAAAACATCCCCGGGCTGAATGGAATCCACCGCTATCTTATGAAGATCCCTGCTCAATGACAATGTTCCGCAGTAGGAAAAAACATCCGTCATGTATTTCATCAGCGCCGCGTGATCGTTCACATCATACTTTGTTCCGTTCCACACTTCCTTTGTATGATTTCCAGTCACCGCTATCCTTCTGCCCTTCACCCATCGCGCGTAATCCTGTTTATCTCCGCTGGTATAATTGAAACTGATCTTGTCGTATTGCTTCGTCGCAAATAAATATTCCGCGCGCAAACGCATCACCGCATCCGCACATTGCTGCAGGTCGGAAGTTCCAACATCAATATCGATCACCGCAGCCTGCGCGCCCTGGTTCAGTTTCAACGCTCCATTGTACAAATGCACTTCAGTTCCTTCCGGCAGCAACGGAAGTCCGCGCAACCACTGACCGAAAGAAGCTGCTGTGTCTTTGATCCTTGTATATCCTTCCGGCTCGGGAAACCTGCTGCACACCGTGGAATGTTCATCCCACTTTGTTTCTTCCATCCATTTGTAATTGAATCTGCAATCAACGCAATTCAACGAATCAGAAACAACAGAAGTCTTTTCAGGTTTACGCGAATCGGCCACACTGCAGGAGGTGATCACCAGCACCGCAGAAATTGACCACAGATTAGCGCAGATTGTTTTCACCGATTTACACAGATTAATTATTGAACTAACTGCTTACCCGCAATGAAGTCAGCGTTGCTGTACTTCATTGCCGCCTCCCGGCGACCGTTTTTTCCCGGCGACTGCGCGCAAGAACGTGCGGCTGCTAATTCGGATGCGCCGCGTCGTAGGTATCGTTCTGCTTCTTCACATACTGCGCATTCGTTTCGTAATCGAACGTCTGCTGCGTGATCTGCTGATCGTCTTTGAAATAGAACGTTCCCCAGCTGTAGACTTTTTTCGTGTACACCCAGCCTTTGTTACCGATCACCACAACACGTTTGGTCACATCCGCTCCGCCGTCTTTCACCTGCGGCAATTCCGTCACGCCTTTCGGGTAATTCTTCACGATCTCGCTGATGTACTGATCGCTTCCCACAATTTTCGTGCTGTCCACTTTCACCACCGGTTTCGGATTGAGCGCATCGTCACAGGCATTGATCTGTGTCTTCGGATAAACTTCGATCGGTTCGATCTGCAACGCCTGCTGGTAAAGCGCCTTCGCTCCTTTGTAATCCTTCGCTTTGAATTTTGTATCCGCCTGTGTGATCAGTTTATCATACTTCGCCTTTTTATCCGCTTCGAATTTCTGGTCGGAGAGCGCATTATCGATCTCCGTTATTTTCTTCTTCGGATATTCATCAGCAGGTTTCTGCAGCAGCGCCGACTGATAGATCTTCTTCGCTCCGGCGAGATCTTTCGCGGCGAGCAGGCTGTCTCCTTTCTGGATGAGCTTGCGGTAATCATTTTCCTTTTTCTGCCCGGCGATCAGTGATGCGATCTCCGCCAGTTTCTTCGGCGGATATGTTTCTGCAGGTTTCAGTGTCTTCGCATTTGTGAAAGCCGTCTGCGCTGTTTCATAATCATTCGCCGCAAACGCGGAATCACCTTTCTTCACAGCCGCATCATATTGCTGATCGAGTGACATGAGTTTGGTGAGTTCTGCATCACAGGCAGCGATCTGGTCTGTCGGATATTGTTGTCCTGCTTTCACGCCAAGCGCTTCCTGGTATTTCGCTTTCGCATCGCTCCACTTCGAAGCTTTGAACAAGACATCAGCAGCCGCGATGAGTGTGTTGTATTGTTTATCAATTCCCGCAGCGTTGATGTTGGCATCGCAGACCGCGATCTGGTCTTTCGGATATTTCTCGTCCGCTTTGATCGAGAGCGCGTTGTTGTAAAGTGTTTTCGCTCCTGTCCAGTCACTCGCTTTGAATTTCACGTCAGCCGCGGCGATCGCATCGTTGTAGGATTTATCCGCTCCGGCCTTCTTGATATTCGCATCACACAGCGCGATCTGATCCTTCGGATACTGCTCATCCGC
>DATJEX010000071.1:0-6180 GCA_035496135.1 Bacteroidia bacterium | reverse complement strand
CCACATTTCTAATGATCCGGGGTGATACCGGGTACTACAGTTACGGCCGTAATGATCATGAGTCAGGCCAATATATTTTCCTGACGAATGATTCCGGTATTTGGGCAAAACACCTGGGTCAATTGAAAGAAATTTTTCCGGAAGCGAATGGCACGCTTACGGCAATTTCTCCGTCTTCCCTGCCCGGGTATTACAGTTGGTCGACCTTGAAGTTCAAAAGCCTGTTCATGTTCCGCAAGGACAGCACTTTTTCCTTCAGGGAAGGAGAAACGGATATCTCAGGTCATTGGCGGATAAGTAATGACACCTTGTTCTGCGAAATAAAAAAAAGAAAAGGGCCGGATATTTTCATGCAGGGAAACAGGATGCTCTTATTTTTTTATGAAGGGAAACTGGTGAGTGAAAAGCCGCAGAAGGGAGAGATCAATAAGTCGCGCACATATTATCCGATAGACAAACAAAAATTCATCTATGACTGGAAACATGGTTGAGCATCTGATCTATTGCGGCGGAAAATTCATTTCCACATCAGACGTGATGAAGATCCGCGATCCATTCTCGGGCGAAAATTTCGCTTCAACGTATCGCGCCGGAAAGAATGAACTGGAAATCGCCATTGCTGCTGCACAGAAAGTCAGAAGGGAAATGGCGGAAATGCCTTCGCATAAAAAATATTCCATTCTCCGGAAAATTTCAGATGAGATCACGCACAGAAGGGAAGAGCTGGCTCTGTTACTATCCAAAGAATCGGCCAAACCTTTCCGTTACGCTGTTTCCGAAGTTGATCGTGCAGCGCAGACCTTTCTCATTGCTGCCGAAGAGTCGAAGCGTTTGCCGAAAGAATATATTTCACTCGACTGGACTCCGGCGGGTGAGAAGAAGGAAGGATTGGTAAAATATTTTCCATCCGGTATCGTCGCAGGAATTTCTCCGTTCAATTTTCCGCTGAATCTTGCCGTGCATAAAATTGCTCCGGCCATTGCGGCTGGTTGCCCGATCATTCTCAAACCGGCTTCGTCCACTCCGCTTTCCACGCTCGCACTCGCGAAGATCATTGATCAAACCGAATTGCCGAAAGGAGCGGTTTCCATTCTCCCGATGGACCGGCTTGCGGGAAATCAATTGGTGACCGATGATCGGTTCTCTCTTCTTTCATTCACAGGCTCGCCTGAAGTCGGCTGGAAAATGAAAGCGGATGCGGGAAAGAAAAAAGTGGTGCTCGAACTCGGCGGAAATGCAGGAGTGATCATTACGGAAAATGCGGACATGGATCTCGCAGTGAAAAAATGTTTGGTCGGAGGATTCGCTTATTCGGGACAGATCTGCATTCATGCGCAGCGCATCTTCGTTCAGAAAAATGTATTTGAAAACTTTGTCGGCGAATTCTGCAAGGGAGCAACGCAACTGGTGAATGGTGATCCGGCCGATCCGAAAACGAAAATTTCTATGATGATCGATGAAGAGAATGCGAAGCGGGTGGAAGAGTGGGTGAACGAAGCGGTGAAAGCGGGAGCGAAAATTCTTAGCGGCGGAAAACGAAATGGAAATTATTTCGAACCGACGGTGATCACCAATTCAACGGTGAAGATGAAAGTGAATTGCGAAGAAGTTTTCGGGCCGGTCGTGATCGTGGAGAAATATGATTCTTTTACCGAAGCCATTCAACTGATCAACGATACGAAATTCGGATTACAGGCGGGCGTGTTCACATATGACGCGCGCGAGATTGAAAAAGCGTTTCATGAAATTGAAGTGGGCGGAGTGATCATCAATGATGTTCCGACTTTCCGCGTTGATCACATGCCGTACGGCGGCATCAAAGATTCCGGTCTTGGAAGAGAAGGCGTGAAGTACGCGATACTCGATATGATGGAAGCGAAGATTCTCTGCAGGTAGACTGTAATGTTGCTTTTGTACGAACTACGAAATGGGTGAATACGCTAATTGCGCAAAGTGGGAACGTGAACTCTTTTCGCCATCTTTCGCGGATCCGTATTTCGCATATTCGCCGGTTTCGTAGTTCGTACTAATGCGTTTCCTCAAAACCCCACATTCGGCTTTCCAACGCCACGATACAAAACATGTTTCTGCAATCCCAGTTCTGACTTCGGATGTTTGAAGCAGGTGTCTTTCAGCAACAGGTCGACGGATGAAAATCTTTTTCCGCAGTACATGCAATAGACCGCGTTCGGATCCTCGTTCGTTTTTTTTCCGTGGAACGTTTCGAATTGATCGGCTTGTGGTGCGAAAGGATTATTCGTGTGCTGATTGAATTGCCCCGTTTGTTGATTGAAAGCGTCGTTCTGCTGGTTGAACGCATCATTCTGCGGAGGAACGAACTGATTATTTCCATACGGATTCGGAACAGACGGCGGATTCGGAACGAAAGGATTGTCAGCCTGCGGAAACGGTTGATTCGGGTTGTACGGATTCTGCTGATACGGATTCGGTGGAACAGACCTGTTCGGAGTTGAACTATTTTTAGTCAAACGGATGATGAGCCGGATGAGTGCGAATACAAGGATAAGGATCGGGAAAATGAAATTTCCGCCGGAAGAGTAATAATAAAGAACTACAAGTGCTTTCATGCTTATCAGTTTTCAGTTATCGGTCTTCAGTTTTGAGTTGACCGTATTCGGTTTTGAGTTTTCGGTTTTCAGTTTACTGTTGCGTAATTCATAAACGGCAACTGAAAACGGGCAACTGAAAACTATTCTTTAGGTTGTTTGCGGATGATCTTTCCGAACCATTTCGGGAAATGTCTTTTGAGCCACACTGCTTTTATCTCTCTCCCGCCAATGAGGATTTCTTCTTTGCCGGAATTCATCGCGGCGATGATCAGGTGCGCACATTCATCGGCCGACATTCCTTCTTCCTGGCTTTTGTCCATCTGCGCGTGTTTATTCCCATCGGCTTTCAATGCGTGAAGTGAAATGTCTGTTTTTATTTTTCCCGGAACAGCCATGAGGATCTTTATTCCTTCATGTTCCGTTTCGAGCCGAAGCGATTCGAAGAATCCGTGCAACGCATGTTTGGAAGCGGAATAAGCAGTACGGAACCAGAATCCGAATTTTCCCGAGATGCTGCTCACGACAATGATGTGCCCGCTCTTCTGTTTCAGCATTTGCGGAAGTACAGCTTTCGTGAGCGCAACCTGTCCGAAATAATTTACCTCCATTATTTTCCGGTCAATGTCGATCGGTGTTTCTTTGGCGAGAGAACGTTGTGAAATTCCACCGTTGTTCACGAGAACATCGATCGTTCCGAATTTCCCAGTTACTTTTTTCACCAGTTCATTCACACCGGAAGTTTCCGATAGATCAAGCGGAAGAATAAGGGAATTCTTTTCGGTGAGTCCGCCCGATGCCTGGACTTTTTTCAATTCATCTTCTCTTCTCGCCGATAAAACAATGTTGGCTCCTTCTTTCGCGAATGCTTTCACCAATGCTGCTCCTATTCCTGAAGATGCGCCGGTGATCCAGACTGTTTTGTTAGTGAAGGCCATAAAAATTCAATATTCAATATCCTGGTTCAAAATTCGCATTGGTCAATCCCGGATCTTGAATTCTGAATCTTGAATTTACAATCCCGGTGTTGGCGGTTGTGTTGTTCCTGCACCGGAACCGCTCAATGAGGGATCGATGTTCACGCGGATGAAACCAAGTGCGATGGACATGTTCGGGTCTTTTGATTTGGAGAGATAAGTGAGTACATCACCTGTTGCCAATCCGAATTCCATCGGGCCGATCGGTCCGAGTGTGACACCCAGCGGCATGTTCCATCCGAGTTCACCGTTACCGGAAACACCTGCATTAATGCGAATGGCAGCGCCCACTTTCACTTCACCGCCCAATGCAAAATAGGGGGTGGAAAGATTGTAACGGTTCTTCGTGTAAGGGACGACTACATCTGCTCCAATGTCGAGGAATTTGGTGACTTGCCAGCCAACACCAAACCGGACTTTAGAGGGAAGTGTCGATTTGTAATCAACACCCGATTGATAATTCATGAATCCGTCATTCCCGAAAAGAGAAGAAGTATTGTTGCCCAGCTGCCAGTTCGGGAGACCGGTATTCGTACTGTCCGGATGAAAAAGTGTGGTGTCGTGTGCTACAAGAACGTTGTCTTTCCAGGTGATACTTCCGACATCTGTCAATGAAGCTCCGAAACGTATTTTCTTTTTGATGATCAAAGACGCACCAAGATCAAACGCCGTTCCCTGTCCAACGGAATTGAAAAAGCTCGTGGTCTTGACCGAAGTAAAATTCTGGATATTCCCATAATTGATATCATAACTGCTGGTGATCGCAGAATGTCCTGCGATAAGGCCGGGACTGATCTTTCCGTCGATGTTGGCGAGTCCCCACAATAATTTGAATCCGAATCCGCCGAAGATCTGGATAGACGGATCACCATCTTCATCGGTGTTGCCGAATCCGAACAGTCTTCTTCCATAAGCGATATTCGCTTCGCGGTAATGCAGAAGAGAAATATCACAACCATTGAAAATGGTAGAAAGATTCTGCGAGTAATTTGAACTGTCCTGGAAGAACGGCGCGTTCTTTCCCATGAAAATGAAATCAGCAGCATTCTGATTCAATCCCACGTGCGCATACACGCGGTCACGCACGTTGATCGCAAATCCACCGACTTTCGGAACGTAAACCGAAGCGGCAAGCCAGTTCACGTTTGCCGTCATGTTGAATCCTTCCGGTGTAGCGAATTTATTGGCATATTCCTGTTTCTGTGCAAGCGTGAAAGAATCACGCGGATTCAGAACGGCATTCTTCATCGTTGCAAAATCCAGCGCCTGCGATTGCATATTCAATCCGACGTTGGCAACGGTCATGGAGAATTTATAGTTGTTGCTCCAGCCGAGATTCGAAGGATTGATGCCGATCGCTTCGAAGTTGGTGACCATAGCTGTAGCGGTGCCGCCTTTACCGGTGGTGGAAGGAAGTCCGAGATCGATCTGTGAGCGTACTAAATTAGGTACCAGGATAGATGACGCCAGGAGGAGTGCGGTAATGATCTTTTTCATGGAGTGTGATTGGGTATTCTCAAAAATAGATTTTTTCAGGAGATATTGGAAAAGAATCGCTTGTTCTTCGACGATAACGGTATTTAACAGGACGAATTCGTTCCCTGTTTCGTAATTTTACCTCATGCGGATCCTGTTACTGTTGATCACTGTTGTTTTGATGTCCTGCGGAAGATCGGTGAAAGACACTCCGCCAGCCGATCTTATTCCAGAAGACAGCATGGTGAAAGTGCTTGCCGAAGTTCAGTTACTCGAGGCCGCGATCTCTATTCGCGTTCCATCAAATGTTCACCCGGTGAATCTTCCCGGGCTTCCGAATGCAAAAGATCCCTCACTCAGTGATGTGAAGCAAGGGCCGATCGATTCACTCGGATATTATAATATCTTTTCAACGTTCAGGATAACGAAAAGCCGTTACGACAGCTCTATGCGCTGGTATTGCACGCATCCCGATCAGCTGAATGAACTGTACGAAAAAGTGGTGACGGAATTGACGACAAGGGAGATGAAGGAAGCCAAGTGAAGATCGATATCCGCTTTTGTACGAACTACGAAATGGGCGAATACGCCAAATACGGATTTACGAAAGATGACGAAATGAATTCACGTTCGTACTTCAGACGATCAGTGCTTTCGCATTTCGCATATTCGCCGATTTCGTACTTCGTACGACAGAATTTACTTCAGAATGGAAAATCAAACTTTGTAAAAGGAAGCGATCTCTTTGATCGATGTATCAATATTCCTGTAACGGAAATCTGTCATGCGTTCGATCTTGTCGGCTTTGAAGAAATTCTTTTCGAGTGCGGATGCGGCTGTTTCTTTTGTGATGCGCGGAACTCTTCCGCTTAATCCTGCAAGTAATTTTTCTCCTCTCCAGCCCAAACCCAGCAGGAACCTGGTCGCGCGGAATCTGGTCGGTTTGTTTCCGATCGCTGCTAAAAACGAATCAAAGAATTTCCGGAACGTCATGTTCGCCGCGCAGAGAATGAAGCGTTGATTCACCACATCACTTTCCATCAATAAAATCGATGCTGCACTCACATCCCTCGCATCCACAAAACCGGTCACACCTTCGCTGTACCACTTCGTTCCTTTTTTAAGCAACACAAAAGCTTCCGAACTGCTGCTGCCATGTC
>DATJEX010000070.1:0-7478 GCA_035496135.1 Bacteroidia bacterium | reverse complement strand
ATTTGCGTCATTTTCCGTGCAGGAATGGCGTGAATTGAGTATTTTTATTCCATGAAAGAATTCCGTTCAGCGCTGTTATCGGCAAGTGTCCGCGCGATGTGGTCGTAAGATTTTTTTTACGGTCAATTCTCCTATTCATTCATTTCAAAAACATTTCATCATGGCAACAGAAGTAAAAAACGTCGAGTACGGACTCGAAAAGATATTTGAAGGCGCTCAGGATTTTCTCCCGCTCATGGGAACCGATTACGTGGAATTCTACGTCGGCAACGCGAAACAATGCGCGCATTTCTATAAAACAGCTTTCGGTTTTCAGTCGCTCGCCTATGCAGGACTGGAAACGGGCGTGAAGGACCGCGCATCCTATGTACTCGCGCAGGACAAGATCCGCATTGTACTCACCACTCCGCTCCGCAGCGATTCACCGATCGGTGAACATATCCGCAAACACGGAGACGGTGTGAAAGTGATCGCACTTTGGGTGGAAGACGCGCGCAAATCATTTGAAGAAACCACGAAGCGCGGAGCAAAACCATTCATGGAACCTACCGTGGAGAAAGATGAATTCGGTGAAGTGGTGCGTTCGGGAATTTACACGTACGGCGAAACCGTTCACATTTTCGTTGAGCGGAAAAAATATGACGGGCCTTTTCTTCCCGGCTATAAAAAATGGACAAGTGATTACAATCCGAAACCAACCGGTTTGAAATTCATCGATCACATGGTCGGTAATGTCGGTTGGGGTGAAATGAATACGTGGGTGAAATGGTACGAAGAGAAAATGGGTTTTGTGAATTTCCTTTCCTTCGATGATAAACAGATCACAACGGAATATTCGGCACTGATGTCGAAAGTGATGTCGAACGGGAACGGACGCATCAAATTCCCGATCAATGAACCTGCGAAAGGAAAAAAGAAATCACAGATCGAAGAGTACATCGATTTCTACGAAGGGCCGGGCGTGCAGCATATCGCTGTTGCGACTGACGATATCATCACTACCGTTTCAGAATTACGTGCACGTGGCGTGGAATTCCTTTCGGCGCCACCGCACGCCTACTACGAAGAAGTTCCGAATCGTCTCGGCAAGCACATGAGCATGATGCACGAAGACATCAAAGTGCTCGAGAAACTCGGCATCCTTGTTGACGCGGACGAAGAAGGATATCTCCTGCAGATCTTCACCAAACCGGTGGAAGATCGCCCGACACTTTTCTTCGAGATCATTCAGCGCATGGGCGCACGCGGATTCGGCGCGGGAAATTTCAAAGCGCTTTTTGAATCCATAGAACGCGAACAGGAAAAACGCGGAACGCTTTAGTAAGCAGCAATGAAGTACAGGCAAGCTGACTTCATTGTGGGTAAGCGGTAAGCAGAATTTTTCCGGCTTAAGAAGTACAAAAGGTTTCGTTCATGAACGGAACCTTTTTTCATTTACGCCCGATCAAACGCTTCACCCGCCGCAATTCTCATGTCCCATGTCTCCAATCTCATGTCTCTTTCGTATTTTCACCTGAAATGAAACTGTACAACAATAAACGCACGCTTTATTTTACCATGCTCCTCATCCTGCTGGTAGCGGCGTTCCTGCTGTACTGGAAATATTTTTCACACCGCGTGATCAACGCCAAGATCACTTCCTCCAACGGAAGCATGTACGCGATCGATCTTCCTTCCGATTTCGAACCGGCTTCCTTCACTGATGTGGATTCGCTCAAGTATCAGCCTTCGCTCGAATATGAAAGCAAGCCGAAGGATCTGCACATCATGATCATCGACGATTCGAAAGCAAAGATCCTTTCTTTCGGACTGGATTACGATCTGGACACGTACATGAAGATCGCATCACGCTCCATTGACAGTGCAGGCATGCATCTCAACAAATCGATCACGATCAACGGCAACAACGCGATACAAACGGAGATCCGCGGAAAATCAAAAGGTGTGGAGATGGTTTATGACCTCACGTGCATCGAGACACAGAAATATTTTTACCAGGTGCTCATCTGGTCGTCGGAAGACAAATACAATTCGAACAAAGATGATATGAGCGCGATCATTAATTCCTTCAAGGAGCAATAGGGAAGGATTACGGATCTTTACAGAGAATACAGATTACAGATTTAAACAGATTTACAGAGAGGTTAGCCGCTAACCGTCGTTAATAATATTTAAAGCTCTTCGCCGTTACCATTTTTCACCAACCACTATCCGTATATTCGGGCATCCGTAATTCGTTCCCGCAAATAACAATAGAATGGACAAAATAAAAATACTCTGGGCTGATGATGAGATCGATCTGCTGAAACCGCACATCCTTTTTCTCAAAGAGAAAGGTTATGATGTGGAAACAGCGACAAGCGGAAATGATGCGCTGGAGCTGATCAACAAACAGGATTTCGATATTGTTTTCCTTGATGAGAATATGCCGGGACTTTCCGGTTTGGAAACGCTGACAAGGATCAAGGACAAACGCAATTCACTTCCGGTGGTGATGATCACCAAGAGTGAAGAAGAAAACCTGATGGAAGATGCGATCGGATCGAAGATCGCCGATTATCTGATCAAACCTGTCAACCCGAACCAGATCCTGCTTTCGCTCAAGAAAATTCTCGACAATAAAAAACTCGTCAACCAGAAAACAACTTCAGGTTACCAGCAGGAATTCCGCCAGATCGGGATGATGCTCGGCGATCGGTTGGGATGGAAAGAGTGGGCCGATGTGTACCGCAAACTTATTTTCTGGGAACTGGAACTCGAGAAGACGAATGACGAAAGCATGCACGAGATCCTGACGATGCAGAAGAATGAAGCGAATGTGGCGTTCGGGAAATTCATTGAGAATAATTACATCAACTGGCTCAACGGAAAAGATAAAAATCCGCCGACACAATCGCACACACTTTTCAAGAACAAGGTCGCACCATTGCTCGACAAAGAAGGAACATTGTTCTTCGTGCTCATTGATAATCTCCGCTTCGACCAGTGGAAAGTTCTCGAACCGATCGTGCAGCAGTACTTCAAAGTGGAAACGGAAGAAATGTTCTACAGCATTCTTCCCACGGCCACGCAATACGCGCGTAACGCTTTGTTCGCCGGACTGATGCCGACAGAGATCGAGAAAAAATTTCCATCCATGTGGAAGAACGATGATGATGAAGGCGGGAAGAATCTCCACGAAGAAGAATTCCTTGCTGCGCAGTTGAAACGTTTGGGCAAGGATGTGAAATTCTCGTACAACAAGATCACGAATCATGCAGCAGGAAAAAAACTCGCCGAGAATTTTTCCAATCTCCTGCAGAATAAACTGAACGTGATCGTGTACAATTTCGTCGACATGCTTTCGCACGCGCGCACGGAGATGGAGGTGATACGCGAACTCGCGAGCGATGATGCGGCTTACCGTTCACTCACACTTTCCTGGTTCGAGCATTCTCCGCTGATGGAGATCATCAAACAGATCGCGGAAAAAAAATGCAGGATGGTGATCGCAACGGATCATGGAACGATCAAAGTCACCGAGCCGACAAAAGTCGTTGGCGACAAGAATGTGAATACGAATCTGCGTTACAAGCAGGGGAAATCGCTCGACTACGTGAAGAAGGATGTGTTCGAAGTGCGTAATCCTGCAGATGTTTTTCTCCCAAGAAATAATGTGAGCACAGCGTATGTGTTCGCGAAGCAGGATCTTTTCTTCGCTTACCCGAACAACTACAATCATTATGTAACCTATTACCGCAACACGTTCCAGCACGGAGGAATTTCGCTGGAGGAAATGGTGATCCCGTTTGTGGTGCTGAGTCCGAAGTAATGTGTTGATGTGCTAATATGCTGATGTGCAAATGAAGAGATATGTCCTTGGTTTGGCGTTTTTTCTGATCGGATGTGATCCTGTTTATCAATTGGATTACGTTGTAAAGAATGAAACCGATCAAACGATTCATGTTGTGGATAGGTATGACACTGCTTTTCCCGGCAGGCCTTTCCTTTTGCATCCGGGTGAAAGTGACACTGTTGTCAATGCTTCGGGCGTTGGATATTCCAGGCCGGTATTTGAGGAAAACAAGGATGATGTTTGGAGTGGGCTGATTTTTACCTGGGATACATCAAAATGCAAGGATTGCATGTTCAAGCCAAAAGCAGACTGGATTTATTCCGAATCGAACAGATGTAATGGTAATGCTACTCTGACAATAAAATAAAATTCTTATGTCGACGTCAGAATTCATCGCCACTGAAATTTCAGAATTGCCTTCACTCGCGAAAAAATTTCTCGCGCAGTTTTCCGGCAAAAAGATCTTTGCTTTCCACGGCGAACTCGGCGCAGGAAAAACAACATTCATCAAAACATTGTGCGGAGAGTTGGGTGTGAATGATCCGATGTCGAGCCCGACGTTCTCCATTGTGAACGAATATCACGATGCGAAGGGAATTCCTGTTTATCACATGGATCTATACCGCATCAAATCAGCGGAAGAAGCGATGAACGCCGGGGTGGAAGAATACCTGAACAGCGGAAAGATCTGTTTCATCGAATGGCCGGAAGTGATCGAGGATATTTTACCGGCAGAAACAGTTCGAGTGCTGATCACGACCGAAGGGGAGACGAGAAAGCTGGCGGTGAGCAGCAGCTAAACAGGAATCCGGATCGACGGAGAGATTTATCAGCTGATATCGGTCAATTTTCCACTTGTGTTTTGTCATGGCGACGGAGAGTAGGGTGAAGTAAGTTTACTTCTGAAAACCTGAAATCTTTAAGCCATGCTGAAAAAAATAATTTGCCCGGTAGACTTTTCCGATGCTTCCCGCACTGCGCTGGAATATGCATCACATATTGCCCGTCTTACCAACGCTGAACTGCAATTGTTGAATTATCAGCAGGCAATGCCGCACCAGGTTTTATCCCCGATCAGTATGCGTCACGCCGAGATCGAAGAACAACAACCCCTGATCACAACGGAATTGGAAAAATGGTGCAGGGAAGCGAACCGGGCATTCGGTATTACCTGTTCCTATGAAATGGATGTTGATTCTGTTTCACTGGCCACGGCGATCAACGAACATTCGAATGAAAATGACCTGGTGATCATCGGAACGAATGGTGCGGATGATATTTTCCAGGAATGGTTTGGCTCCAACGCGTTCAATGTGGCGAAACGTTCTCTTTGCCCGGTGCTGATCGTTCCGGAGAATTTTACGTTCGGCACATTACGCAAACTCGTTTTCGCCTGGGATTATTCAATGAAGAAAGATGAATTGTTCAATAGACTTTTTGCGTTCGCCGAATTACTGAAGACGGAAATTGATTTCGTTCACATCAGCAGTCATGCAACGGAACTGAGCAAAGATGTTTTCAATGCTGCAAAAGATGCCGGGGAAGAAAAATTCGGTGGAAAAATAAAAGCTGAATACGTTCGCATTTACTCTTCTTTTCCTGCCGAATCGATCATCGATCACATGAAAGAGAAACACGGCGACATACTCGCGCTCACATTCGGTCACGGAAAACTCGCGAAGAAGATCATCCAGGGAAAGGACAGCGAAGGAGACCATGTGCCGCCATCATTTCCCATCCTGGTTTTTCACGAATGAAATTCAATGTTCAGCGTTTGAGGTATTGATCATACCATTTTACGGCCAATTCCGCGACTTCCTCCAGCTTGCCTTCTTCTTCGAACAAATGCGTTGCACCGGGAACGATCTCCATTCTTTTCACGCATTCCAGTTTCTCGAAAAACTGTCCGTTGAGTTCGATCACACCGGTGTCGAATCCACCGACGATGAGCAACACAGCAGATCTTATTTTTCCTGCATCTTCCATCGCGAGATCGGGCCTGCCTCCGCGCGACACGACAGCAGCAATTTTATTTTCAGGAATGGCGGCCGCCTTCAACGCTGATGCGGATCCGGTACTCGCGCCGAAATATCCTGTAATAAGATCTTGAGTGGAGGGAAAATTTCTTGCCCATTTGGTGACACCACCCAACCGCTGCGACAACAAAGCGATATCAAAACGGTTGTCATAGACGCTGTCTTCTTCTTCCGTGAGCAGATCGAATAGTAACGTCGCGAAATTATTTTTATGCAGCACGCTTGCGACGTAACGGTTTCTCGGACTCAGCCTGCTGCTGCCGCTTCCATGTGAAAAGATGATGAGCCCTTTCGGTTTTGCAGGCAGCGACAATTCAGCGGGAAGCGAAACTTCTCCGAGCGGAATGAAGATGTTTTTTGTATTCATACGCTTTGATCATTTTACCAGGTGGTGCGACTCCGCTCTTTTCAGTGACTCCACAACTTCGCTGTCTTCTACCTGGGGAAAATTTTCATAGAAAGCACCTACCCCCGGAAAATAATCGGGAGCAAAGAGATAAATGAATTCATCAGAAACATTTTTCATTTTCAGCACCTGGTCGTGCGGTGTTACCGGAACAGCAACAACGATCGCAGCCGGATCTTTTTTTCGCAGCATCTGGATGGTGACGAGGATCGTATTTCCTGTGGCGATACCGTCGTCAACGATGATCACGGTTTTCCCCTTGATATCCAGTGGTGCGTTGTTTCCTTTGTAAAGACGATAACGTTCCCGGAGAAGCGCACGGATGCGGACTGTTTCTTCTTCAATGTATTTTTCATCCACTTCCGGATGTTCATCGAGCAGAATGGAATCAGAAGAAACGGATCCGATCGCGAATTCTTTATTGATCGGATGACCGATCTTTTTGGAAAGTGCGATATCGAGCGGAAGGTCCAGTTTCCCGGCAATGATCGCGCCCATGGGCACACCGCCTCTCGGAATTGCCAGGATGATGCTTGCTGTCCCGCGGAATTTTTTCAATCGTTCGGCGAGTAGCAGAGCCGCTTCTTCACGATCCCTGAAATATTTTGTTCTCATAGTTAAGCGTATTGTTTTGTTTTGCTGAGTTTCTTATTCCGGAATCGTGCGATCTCGTTCCAGCTTTTTGTATTGAGAATATCGCCGGCGGTGCACCATGCACGCTGTGCGATGGCAACACCGAGCTGCATATAATCAAACTGTTCTTTGTCGTGACTGTCGGTGCTGATCACCAGTGGCACATTCGCTTTCCGCGCTTCCATTGCCAGTTCATCATTCAGATCCATCCGCTGCGGCTGCGCATTGATTTCAAGTGCAGTGCCGGTCTTTTTCGCTGCTGAAATTATTTTCGCGAAATCGATGGTATAAGCTTCCCGGTCGCCGATGAGCCGGCCCGTCGGATGACCAATGCAATTCACGAATGGATTTTCGCAGGCGCGAATGATGCGTTCCGTATTGTCTTTGCTGAATCCGCTGTGAATGGAAGCAGTGACCCAATCGAGTTGAGAAAGAATTTCATCGTCCACATCAAGCGTTCCATCGGGAAGAATATCCACTTCTATACCGCACTTGATGAATTGATCGCCATTCTTTCTGTTGAGGTCGTGAATTTCTTTGAGCTGTTTCAGAATTTCTTTTCCGGTAA
>DATJEX010000069.1:0-5695 GCA_035496135.1 Bacteroidia bacterium | reverse complement strand
CAGGGAGAATCGGAAATTTCGAAGATCGTCCGCGAATATGAGATCATCCTGGAAAAGTCAAAGCACAGCGACGATGAGAAAACGCAGAACCGGTTGCACGAACTCAACGAGCGCATCACGCAACTGAACGCGTGGGACCATGAGAACGAGGTCACTTCCATGCTCTACAAACTCGGCTTCACCGATCTCACACAGAAGACCGCGACACTTTCCGGCGGACAGAAAAAACGTCTCGCGCTCGCGCAATTGCTCATCTCGCATCCCGAACTCCTCATTCTCGATGAGCCGACCAACCATCTTGATTTTGACATGATCGAATGGCTCGAAGGATATCTTACTTCGCGCGATCTCACCATGCTCATCGTTACGCACGACCGTTATTTTCTCGACCGCGTTTGCGAACGCATCATCGAGATCGATAACGAAACACTTTACAATTACGACGGTGATTTCCTGTTCTACATGGAAAGAAAAGCCGAACGGGAAGAGCAGGAAGCGAGTTCACTCGAGAAAGCGAGAAATCTTTTCAGGCGCGAGCTCGTGTGGGTACGCAAGATGCCGCGTGCGCGCGGAACAAAACAGAAAGCGAGAACCGACGCGTTCAAACAGGTCGCTGAGAAAGCAAAAGGAAAAGTGCAGGAGGAAGAATTGAAACTCGAAGTGAAAATGTCGCGCATGGGTGGTAAGATCATCGAGATGATCCACGTGAGCAAAAGTTACGGCGATAAAAAAATTCTGGACCATTTCGACTACACGTTCAAGCGCGGAGAAAAGATCGGCGTGATCGGGAAGAATGGAGTAGGGAAGAGTACTTTCCTCAATATGATCATGGGACTCGAACCGGTTGATTCGGGCAAAATACAATCCGGTGAAACGATCGTGTTCGGTTATTATTCCCAGCAGGGAATGATCCTGAAAGAAGATAAACGTGTGATCGAAGTGGTGAAGGACATTGCCGAATATTTTCCATTGGCAGACGGAACCAAACTTTCCGCTTCGCAGATGCTGCAGCGGTTTTTATTTCCGCCGCATTCGCATTTCAGTTATGTTTCTTCTTTGAGCGGTGGAGAGAAGCGGCGGTTATTCCTGCTGACGATCCTCATGAAGAATCCGAATTTTCTGATCCTTGATGAGCCGACGAACGATCTCGACATCATCACGCTCGGGATCCTCGAGGATTTCCTGCTTGACTTTCCGGGATGTGTGATCATCGTTTCCCACGACCGTTATTTCATGGACAAACTCGTCGATCATCTTTTCGTCTTCGAAGGCGATGGCGTGATCCGTGATTTCCCCGGAAATTATTCCCAGTACCGTGAGGAATTGGGAAAGAAGAAGCCGGAAACCGGAGATCAGAAGCCGGAGGGCGGAAGTCGGAAACCGGAGGACGGAGAACGGAAGACGGATGCGAAAAGTGATAACAGTAAAGTAGAACGATCCGATAGCCGTAAGAAAATAGGATTCAAGGAGAAATTTGAATTCGACAAACTCGATAAGGAAATACCTGCGCTGGAGAAAGAGAAGGGGGACATCACCGCGAAGCTTTCTTCCGTGAGCGATCATGATGAATTGAGAAAATTATCCGAACGATTCGCGGCGGTGGAGAAGGAACTCGAAGAAAAAAGCCTGCGCTGGCTCGAACTATCAGAATTAATTCAATAATTTGCACCCATGAAAAAATTACTTTTCCTCCTGATCGCTTTTCAAATGGTCCGTTGCTCGGAACCGGCGGCAACAACAGAGGTCGTTACCAACAATGACAGCCTTTCCACCGCAATTGAAACACAGGCACTCGCCTGCTGGAGCAAGAACTGGTCGACACAAAAGGATTTTGATATTTCCAAAGGCATCAATCTCGCCGACGATTATCTTTTCGCGCACGGCTACCTCGGAAAAAGATATGTGGATGATTACCGTCGTTTTTTCACCGGGACAAATGTGATCTATATTCCGGATTCCGTTCCGGGAAGTGCCGACATGATCGCCTCGCTCAACAGTGATTTCTCCGGCGCTCCTGATATTGAAGGAATGCAATCGTGCTGGAAATCCTGCTGGTTCGACAAAATGACCACGCTCGATTCGACAGATGTGATGCGCAGGATCGGAAAGATGGTGGAGAAACTGGCACAATCAGGCCCGCCGGATATCGCGAAAGCTTCTGATGAATTCTTCAATGGACTTTCGCAGGAAGAACTGAATCGTCCGTTCATCAAAGACATCGCTTATTTCATTTTCTGGAAAACTTCTTACGGGCAAACACATATCGTGTTCAAGCAGCCTGAAGTGAACAGTAATGCCGGCGTTGATCCGGCGCCGAATAATTCCGGAACACACTAGAAAAAATTCCATGTCGCACATCCGCTGGACATCACGGGAATTCCTGTTCGATCTTCCGGTGGAGAATTTTCCGTTCATTCTCGAGCGGCTGCGTGGGACAAAGGCAAGGATAGCCGAACTTGTTTCCGGGCTTTCCAATGATCAGCTGACAAAAAAAGTGAATGCAGCCTGGAGTATCCAGGAACACGTGGGGCATTTGATCGATCTCGATGAATTACATGACGGAAGGATCGATGACTTTATCCGCGGCCTTCCGGAATTGCGCGCTGCCGACATGACGAATAAAAAAACGTATGAAGCGGATCACAACAAAAGAAACATCAGTGAACTGGTGAATGAATTCGGAAAGAAGAGAGAGACATTCATTTCACGCCTTGCGAAACTTGATCCTTCACTCGCTTCACATCATCCGCGTCTCCATAAAACAATGCGTGTAGTAGACATGGCTTTCTTCGTGGCCGAGCATGATGATCATCATTTATTCCTGATGAGAGAACTTATTTAAGGGAACAGGGACGAAGGAAGAAGGAGCAAGGATCTTCCATTCAATAGTAACAACTTCGGTTCCGCAGGAAGAAAAGGAACAATAGTCCGAAGAATCCATCTTCCATGTTCCTTCCTCCTTGTTCTATTGAGCAACAGAATAAACTCTTTCTCCACTGAGCGTTCCCTTTTCATCCCACATCAGCCATTTCCCGCTTTTCTCCCCATTGCTGTAATGCATTTCCATTCGCTCCACACCGTTATCATCCCAAACGATCCACTGTCCATCCTTCACGCCCATTTTGTAATTCGCTTCACCGATCTTCAAACCTTTTTCATTCCATTTTTCCCACAAACCATTCCGCTCACCATTCACAAAATTCCCTGATTCCATTTTCGCACCGCTTTCATAGAAATAAGTGGCGAGGCCTTCCGCTTTTCCGTTCAGGATATTGATCTCTGATTGCAAGGCACCACTCGCGAAATGTTCGGAATATGTTCCGGAAAAAGTTTTTCCGTCCGCACTTACGTACAATCCGTTGTCGAGGTAAACCTGTTGTGCTTTCATGCTCATGACACCGAGCAACAACATAGAAATGGTCAGCAGCTTTTTCATGATCTTCTTTTTTAAATCCGAAGTGATCATTATGATCCTCTTCGTGATCTTCTACGCTAATTTCGCTCCGGAGTTCATCGTTGGCTAATGATTGCGTAACGTAGACTTTACATTAGAGATAAAAGACTGAAAGCCAGTTTGAAAAACTGAAGCGAAGTATGAAAACTTAATATTGGAAAAAGATTACCGCTGCGTTAACTCCACGCTGAGCTCGCTGCAATGATCGCAGTTGTCGGTCACAACCTGTGTCGCGGAATAGGTGACATAATTGAATTGCAGTTGATACGATCCGATCGGAATAGCCGGAAGAAAAAAATTGCCGTCGAAATCGGTGTACACCACGATGTCTGTTCCGCTCACGCGCACTTCCACTCCCGCCAGCGTCTCATGCGTACTCTTGTCGCTCACATTTCCGCTCACGAACATCACGTGATCCGGGTGTGTGCCCGCGAATACGCATGTCGCAAGAAAAATAAAAAGGAAAGTGACGACTGCTTTTTTCATGATGAATTTCTGCATCACGAAAATATCAAGATGATGTGGCGTGACTTTTACGGTGATGTGAAGGAAGTGTAAATTCGGTGGAGTGGAAGTCGGCTTTCAATGACTCAACCGGCTCTTCTCGTCATCATTGCTGCTGTTCTCCCGTTCTTCGATAGTAAGCTTTCCGAAATTATAATTTATGCTGAATGTGATCCTGCGCGGATCACTTGACTGGTAGAAATTCCAGTTCTGATTGTCAAATTGAGAGTGTGTGTGAAATCTGAACGTATTGAATACGTCAGCCAGCCCTATGGAACAGGATAATTTTTCTTTGCAGAAAGAACGCTGAAAAGCAAATGATGCAGACCAGAGCGGATCGATTCTGAGAATACCGAAGAGATTGGGCCCGCGATAAAAACCGGAAACCTCCAGTTTTGTTTTCCCCGGAAGCATAAAAGTATTGGTGAGATTCATACGGTAGGTCAGGCCGTTGGTATGGAACGGTACACCTTTGATCTCTCCTTTGTACGAAACATATGAACCATCGGCATCGAATTCCAATTCATACCAATCCGCCGGATCGTATTTCAGGAAGAGCAGACCTGAAATGGAATTCTCGTAATTGATATTTTTTCCTGTTTCCAACAGGATTTTCGTTGTGTCATTCTGTTCCGTGTAATCCAGCATGAAATGATCGATGTGTGAATACGAAACAGAGCTGGTAAGCATCTCTTTGAAGATGTCGGTGAATTCTATGGTGTTGCTGAAATCCGGTTGCAGAAATGGATTGCCGGAAAAATAAGAGTATTGATCCCGGTAAACGATGAATGGAGTAAGATCCCAGTACGAAGGCCGATCGATCCTTCTGTTCAGGTTCAGTTGGAAAACATGATGAGCAGCTCCCGAATATTCGAAGGATACGTTGGGGAAAAGGCTGAAATAATTTTTCGTGAGCTGAAACGCGTTAGCGCTGTTCGTGCCCTTCACAAAAGTTTTTTCTCCCCGAACTCCGGCTTTCAGGCTGAAGTGAGTGAATGTTCTGGAGTAGCTGAAGTAGGCGGCAAGATTCTGCTCAGTGTAAGAATAATTATTCGAGAGTGTAGTGTCGGTGTAAAACGAAGAAGTTGAATTGTCCTCGCGTTCGAACAGATAATCGTTCAGCATGGTTGTAAGACTTGCCTTGATACCGGATTCCAGCACCGAAGCTGAGTCGATCGGAAGCGTAAGGTCCAGCTTGGAGGACCAGATCTGTGTGTTGGCATCGTTCGTATTCTGGTAGATATTCGGCGACAAAACTTCGTTCTGATCTGCATCATAGAAATAATTGGAGTAAAAGCTGCGGTCATTTTCCAATGAACTCGTGTGATCGGCTGAAAAATCGAGTAATGTCCCCAATGTATCGAAACGATGTTCGGCATTGAGGTTATAATTCCAGGTGTTCCATTTGTTATGACCGATCTCGGTGAATAACAAGTGATCGAAGCCCAGGTTGTTTTGTTGAGAAACATGGTTGTTTCCGTGCCCCGTTTCGTTATAGATCCCCTGGTTCCCATCGATCCTGAAACCAATGATGTCCGATCTGTCCACATGCCAGTCAGCTCCGGCTTTGTAAGTGGGACCGGCTTCAAGTGCCCGGTAACCGGTTTCGTTTCCGAGTTGCGTATTCCCGGAATCACTTGCAAAGTTGGTGTAGAGTTTCGTGTTGACGAGATAGGTATTGTAGATCCCGTCGATCCCGGTGAAGATCGAGATCTTTTCATTTTTGTAATTCAATTC
>DATJEX010000068.1:0-17686 GCA_035496135.1 Bacteroidia bacterium | reverse complement strand
ATCCGTTCGCGTCAGTTACTGTTACTGTATAATTTCCTGCGATCAGATTTGTTCCTGTCGCTCCTGTTCCACCACTTGATGACCAGGCGTATGTGTAAAAGGACACGCCACCTGAGACACTCGAAGTTGCACTTCCGTCATTTCCGCCAAAGCAGGAAACGTTTACTGTACCAGTGATCGTGACAGTGGGTGAACCGGCGTTCGGAACGTTTGCTGTTGCACTCACGGTACAACTATTTGCATCAGTGACTGTCACCGTGTAAATATTAGATAACAGATTCGAAGCAGTTGAACCTGTTCCGCCACTTGGCGACCAGGAATAAGTGTAAGGACCTGTTCCGCCAGATGCTGTTACCGTTGCAGAACCATTCGGATTTCCACATGTTGCGCTGACAAAAGTTGTACTGGCACTCAACGCTGTTGGTTGAGTTACCGTTGTTGTTGCAGTGATCGTACAACCATTTGCATCCGTAACGGTACAGGTGTAAGTATTTGCATTCAATCCACCAGCGGTTGTACCGGTTCCGCCCGTAGGCGCCCATGCATAAGTGTATGGGCCAGTTCCACCACTCGCGGTTACTGATGCAGTTCCTGTACTTCCTCCATTACAAAGAACAGGAGTAGAAGTTGCAGAAGCAGCGAGTGCAGTCGGTTGTGTGATGTTGAATGATTGCGTTGCTGTACATCCTGCAGGAGAAGAGACCGTGCACGTGTAAGTACCTGCACAAAGTCCGGAAGCGGTTGCGCCTGTTCCGCCGGAAGGAGCCCACGAATAAGTATATGTTCCGTTACCACCAGCAGCGGTGACTGTTGCCGATCCATTACAACTTCCGAAACATGTCACGTTCACTTGCGAAGGAGTGATCGTGATCGCAGGAGGAGAAGTGATGGTAACAGTAGCTGAATTGAAACATCCGTTCGCATCCGTTACTGTTGCGGTATAAGTTCCCGGACATAATGCATTAGCGGTTGCACCTGTTCCGCCGCTTGGCGACCAGGAGTAAGAATACGGCAATGTTCCGCCTGCTCCGACCACTGTTGCTGATCCGTTGCAGAGTGTAGAGCAAGTTGTATTGGAAGAAGCTGAAATATTCGCGCTTGGTGATCCCGCGTTCGGAACGATCACAGAGATTGTGAAGGTGCAGCCATTCGCATCAGTGATGGTACACGTATATGTTCCCGCAGATAAGTTCGGTGCATTCGCCGCATTACCACCCGAAGGAGCCCATGAATAGGTGTAAGCACCAGTTCCGCCAGATGCTGTGACAGATGCACTGCCGTTGAAGTTTCCGCATGTTGTAGCCGTAGCACTTGATGTTGCCGTGATCGCAGTAGGCTGTGTGATCGAGAATGATTTGGTGATGGAACAACCATTCGCGTCGGTAATGGTACAGGTGTAGTTCCCGGCACAGAGGGAAGAAGCCGTTGCGGCATTTCCACCTGAAGGCGCCCATGCGTAGGTGTATGGAGTTGTTCCACCCGAAGCGACAACTGTCGCACTTCCGTTACAACTTCCATTGCAATTCACGTTCACCTGCGATTGTGTCGCGGTCACAGCGGTTGGCTGTGTGATGTTGAACGTTTGTGTATGCGTGCATCCTGCTGGTGAAGAGATCGTGCAGGTATATGTTCCCGCGCACAATGAAGATGCGGTTGCGCCTGTTCCGCCCGAAGGTGTCCATGCGTAGGTGTACGTTCCTGTTCCGCCCGAGGCAACTACTGTTGCGCTTCCGTTACATGATCCGAAACATGTCACGTTCACTTGTGATGAAGTGTTGGTGATCGCAGGTGGTTGTGTGATCGTAACAGTAGCTGTGGTGACGCATGAATTGGCGTCTGTTACTGTAACGGTGTAAGAACCTGCAATAAGTGAAGTTCCTGTAGCGCCTGTTCCGCCCGAAGGAGACCATGCGTAGGTGTAAGGTGAAGTTCCACCTGCAGGAGTGACAGTCGCACTTCCGTTATTTCCTCCGAAACAAGTTACGTTGACCGTTGCAGTGATAGAAGCAGTGATCGCACCGGTAGAGGTGACAACAACAGTTTTCGTGATCGTACATCCATTCGCATCTGTGATGGTGCAGGTGTATGATCCTGCTGTGAGCGTAGAAGCTGTTGGACCTGTTCCGCCAATAGGAGACCACGAATAAGTGTATGGACTTGTTCCGCCAGCAGGAGTTACAGTCGCGCTTCCGTTGTTACCACCGCATGTTGCAGGAACAAATGATGAACCAGCAGTGAGTGCGGCAGGTTGTGTGATGTTGAATGTTGCTGTCGCAGTACAACCGGCAGGAGAAGAGATCGTGCAGGTGTATGTTCCCGCGCACATTGCTGAAGCATTCGCTGTTCCTTGTCCGGCGCCCGGAGCAGGTGACCAGTTGTAAGTATACGTTCCGGTTCCGCCAGACGCAACAACAGATGCACTTCCGTTACAATTTCCATTGCAATTCACATTCACTTGAGATTGTGTTGATGTGATCGCCGGCGGTTGTGTGATGCTGAATGTTTGTGTGTGCGTGCATCCTGCAGGAGAAGAAATGGTGCAGGTGTAATTTCCTGCGCACATCGAAGAAGCATTCGCGGTTCCCTGTCCGGCACCCGGAGCAGGTGACCAGTTGTACGTGTAAGTTCCCGTTCCGCCAGCAGCAACAACTGAAGCACTTCCGTTACAAGAACCGAAGCAAGTCACATTCACCTGAGAAGCAGTATTGGTGATCACCGGTGGTTGTGTGATGCTGAATGATGCTGTTGCTGTACAACCTGCAGGAGAAGAAATGGTGCAGGTGTAATTTCCTGCGCACATCGCCGAAGCGTTCGCCGTTCCCTGTCCGGCTCCCGGAGCAGGCGACCAGCTGTAAGTATAAGTTCCAGTTCCACCTGACGCAACAACAGAAGCTGTTCCGTTACAACTTCCGAAACAGGTTACGTTCACTTGCGATTGTGTCGAGGTGATCTGCGGTGGTTGCGTGATGTTGAACGTTGCGGTTGCAGTACATCCCGCAGGAGAACTGATGGTACAAGTGTAAGTAGTCGCACAAAGTCCGGTTGCATTCGCGGTTCCCTGTCCGCCTCCTGGAGCAGGTGACCAGCTGTAAGTATAAGTTCCCGTTCCGCCCGAGGCGACAACAGATGCTGTGCCGTTACAACTTCCGAAACAATTCACGTTGACTTGCGATTGTGTGGAAGTGATCGCAGGCGGTTGCGTAATGTTGAATGTCGCCGTGATCGAACATCCCGCAGGAGAACTGATGGTGCACGTGTAATTGGTCGCGCAGAGTCCGGTTGCATTGGCGGTTCCTTGCCCGCCTCCCGGGGCAGGCGACCAACTGTAGGTGTACGTTCCCGTACCTCCCGAAGCAACAACAGACGCACTTCCGTTGCATGAACCGTTACACGTGACGTTGACTTGAGATTGTGTTGCTGTTATTGGTGGATTCGCGGTGATGTTGAATGTCTGCGTTGCTACACATCCTCCCGATGCCGTGACAGTACACGAGTATGTTCCCGCGCATAAACCCGAAGCAGTAGCGGAAGTTCCTCCACTCGGCGACCACGAATACGTGAATGGTCCTGTTCCGGTGACAATGCTTGTTGTGGCCGATCCGGTACAACTACCGGCGCACGCAATGTTGGTTTGTGTTCCTGAAAGCGTGAGTGAACCGCCTCCTGCAATCGTAAATGTTTGTGTCATTGGTGGTGTGCACGAAAGCGCATCATCAACAGTGCAGGTATATGTTCCTGCGCAAAGTCCGGTAGCTGTTGCTGTACCTTGTCCACCACCTGGGTTTGGTGACCAGCTGTAAGTGAATGGCCCGGTTCCACCAGTGAGTGTTACAGTTGCAGATCCGGTGCAGGTGCAGGATGCATTTGTTTGGGATGGAGTGATCGTAAGCGCGTTGGAGCAAGCGATAAAATCAATGAATACACCCGAATCGTAAATACAATCCGAAGCATCCGCGATGGCAAGTTTCCAGTGGTAAGTCTGGCACGGACACAATCCGATATTTCGTGTAAGAACTGTAGTGAATCCGTCGTACTGAATGGTAGCACCCCCGGTGTTGTTGACGTAGTATGCGGTGTTTGTAGTTGGACTTACATTGTCGATCGAAACGATCGTTGTGTTGTTCGGAAGTGTTGCAACGTTGGTATTGTTATAAAATCCAGCCTGGCATGCAGGTCCTGGTCCGGTGATGAATAATCCGAACGCGTCGTTGAAACTCGCATTCACGAATTCAGGATATTCTTCTGAACCGAAAACAAATCGAATCTGAAGATTGTTACACGCAGGTGTGACATCGAATTCGATGATGCACGGATCGTGTGTCGCTGTAGGATCAAGTGATGTAAGTTGAGGATCGGAAAAATTGGTTCCGTTGCATGTACCGGCACTGGTAGAATTGTTCGGCCCGATCGCGTTCACAGCAGAGCCGCTGGTCATGATAATTCCATTGGTAATCCCGATGTTCGTGGTATTACCATTGGCAAAAGTTCCATACGCATTCGCCGGGCAATTGATGGTAACGTTACTCACGGTAACACCTTGTCCTACGAGATTCGCAACAAGTGTTGCAGCAGAAACGCCGGGAGTTACGGTTAACTGCGCGTTAACGTGAGTTGGAAAAAATGAAGCGATGAAAAATGTAACAAGGACACAAAAAGTCCTTAAGGAGTTCTTGAAAAAATACCGCATGCGAAATTGTGATTAGTGTAAAGTGTGTTTAGCCAAATCAAACCTAAGCAAACACTACGAAGAAGTCAATAGGCTGATATTGACTATTTTATTCACGATGCGAATAACTGTTCACAAAAAAATTAGTCATAAAAAATAACCAATTCGTCTACAATAATGCAATGTTCGTCGAATTTGCCGTTTAATAAATTGTGGAGAAAATACGGTAAAATAATAGAATCCGGAGGCAAACAGGCCTTTTACCGGATCAGTGTGACATGACCGATCAGATCGTGCTTCAGATACATGTTGTCGGTGTACGAGATCTTCCACACATACACATCTTCTTCACAGATGCGGCCACTCTTTCCTTTCACTGTTCCATCCCAGCCAACATTCGGATCGTGACTTTCACAAACCAGGTTTCCCCAGCGATCAAAAACATAAAGTGAATAATCGTCGCTCAGAATATTCGTGAACATGGGAATGAAAACGTCATTTCGTCCATTTCCATCCGGAGTGAAAGCATTCGGAACATAGAATGTATGGTAATCATTCACAACGATCACACCATAGGCCGTATCACTGCATCCGGAATCATTCGAAGCAATGAGATAAACAGGATACGTTCCCGGAACATCGTAACTGTGATTCTCTTCGTAAACAGCACTCGTGGTGCTGTCGCCGTAATTCCAGAAATAATTTGTTGCGTTACCTGAGTTGTTATCGAACGTAATGAGCGGATTCAGAATGTCTGTGATGGTCGGTGTTGCTACGAATGCGGCTGTTGGCTGAGCAAGTGTTTTGATCATGCAGTTGTAAGTCTGCGTTACGGAACACCCCGGAGGAACAGTTACCGTAAGTGAAACATCATGACATCCCGCACTTGTAAAAATGTGCGAAGGCTCCACCAGGGTTGAAGTTGCACCGTTATCATCAAAATTCCAGAGATAGGTCGCGCCGGCTCCGAATCCTGTTGTGTCAATGGAAAACTGAACAAGCAGCGGACTGCAACCATGTGTCGTATCAGCAGTGAACGAAACGACCGGCAATTGCTGCACCACTACATTCACGGTTTGTGTTGCCGTTTGTGCACATGCATCTGTTGAGGTGACCGTGTACGTTGTAGTGACTGCAGGAGAAGTATTCACGGTCGATCCCGGAAGACTTCCCGGATTCCAGACATAATTGATCGCGCCCATTCCACCGGTTGCATTTGCAGTGAGTGTTGTTCCGCCTCCCGCACAAATCGGCGTGTTCGCACTCGCGTTGAGCACAAGCGGTGGTGCAACCGTTATGGTGAAGAGCAATGGCCCCGCTGAACATCCGAGTGCATCCGCAATATTCAGCGTGTATGTTGTGGTTGTCGCAGGAGTAGCAGTGACCGTCGCGGAATTCGGCAAACCATTGCTCCAGCTGTAGGTGATCGGATTATTTCCGCCAACAACATTCGCGCTCATTGTTACACTTGCCCCGGGACAAATGGAATCGTCACCTGAAGTTGTAACACTGAGCGAATTATTCGTTGCGATGTTCACGGTATCAATACCAACACATCCTGTTCCGACATCTGTGATCGTCACCGTGTAAACTCCTGCCATTAATCCTGAAGCGGTGTTGGATGAACTCACATTGGGTGACCAGCTGTACGTAAATGGACCCGCACCATTCACCGTAATATTCGCAGAACCGTTACTTGAAGAACAGGTAGCGGGTGTCGTAAGATTGGTGAACGTAAATGAACCAACAGTGAAAGGAAGTGAAGCGGGGAAAATGGCGACATTCCCGCACAGATCTGTAACCGGTCCGACAAGATTGGCGGTGTAATTTCCGGCGCTCGTGATGGCAGGACTGATCGTGAACGTATACGTGTTATCGTACTGCGCACCGGCCGCACAGGCTGCCGATGTGACGGCTGTTACTGTATAATTTCCTGCAGGCCCCGAGAATGAAAAATCGGATGGCTGCACGGTGTTGCAAAGAATATTTTCGGAGAATGTAACGGTGAGCGTGTTTCCACCGCATCCCGGATTGGTGACAGAAAGAATTTGTGGCGGAGTCTGATCGAAAATAGTTGCCGTGGATGCGCCGAAGTCAATGGTGTAGCCGAATTGTGTGGAAGAAAAATTACTCACGTTCACGACATACGTCTGTCCCACGATCACATTCACTACCGCGTTGAAAGGAGTTCCCGCTGCATTCTGCGACGATTGCGCGGATCCGCCGTTCGGCCCCGTGTTGCCGGGCGTTGCGGAATAATTGCAGCTGACTTCCAGTGCGGGATTTGAAAAAATATCAGAGCAATTGTTATTGGTGAGATTGTATACAGCCCAGTCATAATCGTCGGAGCTGTTGTTCGGCGTGATCGTGAAATTCAGGTTACCGCTTTGTTGCACGGTGAACGTGTACCAGACATCATTCAATTCGCCCGAACCGAGACAGGAACTGTTGTTGTTGATCTCGTTGAGCATGTTGCCCTCGCCGGTGTAGGAATTAGCATTGGAATAAACGTTCTGACAGATCAATATGGCGTCGAGACAGTCCTAATTGGTAGGATTCTGCGCCGCGACGCCGGTCATGAGGAATGTCAGGATCGCAGCGAAGAAAATATGGATGACGGGGACTTTCATCTGTTCAAAGGTACGCTTATGTGCATGGATTGTTTCATCGGGTTTGCAAATGGACGAAAAAATCATGCCACAGGCACAGTTCAAACGATTCTATTTTTACTTTTGATGCGCTCTAACTGTACACAATTTCACCACTTAAACAATATTACCAATGAAAGTTACCGTAGTAGGCGCAGGAAACGTAGGTGCAACATGCGCTGATGTGATCGCACACAAAGAACTCTGCAACGAACTCGTTCTCGTTGACATCAAACCGAACTTCGCAGAAGGCAAAGCACTTGATATCTGGCAAACCGCGCCGATCAATCTTTATGACACCCGCGTGAAAGGTTCTACCGATGATTACACCAAAACCGCGAATTCGGATGTGGTTGTGATCACTTCCGGCCTGCCGCGCAAACCGGGCATGAGCCGCGATGATCTTATTTCCACCAACGCTGCGATCGTAAAAACGGTGACAGAAAATATCATCAAGCATTCTCCGAATGCGATCATCATCATCGTGTCGAATCCGCTTGATGTGATGACCTACTGTGCCTACCTCACTGCAAAAATTCCATCATCACGCGTATTCGGAATGGCCGGCATTCTCGACACGGCACGTTACCGCGCTTTCCTGGCGGAAGAATTGAATTGCTCTCCGAAAGATATCCAGGCTGTTCTCATGGGCGGACATGGTGACACGATGGTTCCACTGCCGCGTTACACAACGGTCGGCGGAATTCCGGTGACAGAACTCATTGACAAAGCGAAACTCGACGCGATCATCGAACGCACGAAAAAAGGCGGTGGCGAGATCGTGAACCTGCTCGGAACATCAGCATGGTATGCACCTGGTGCTGCAGCGGCACAAATGGTAGAAGCGATCGTTCGTGACCAGAAAAGAATTTTCCCCGTGTGCGCATTGCTCAATGGCGAATACGGAATGAAGAATATCTACCTCGGTGTCCCGGTGAAACTCGGACGCAAAGGCATCGAACAGATCATCGAACTCAAACTGAACGCCGACGAGAAGAAACTGCTCGAAGATTCGGCGAAAGCGGTGAAGGAAGTGATGAATGTGCTCGATGGAATGAATATCGTTACAGCGTAGTTCTCGTCTTCGCTCGAACTAACACTTATAAAAGCCGGGTCATTCCGGCTTTTTTTAAAACATAAAAATGAAAATCGTACTGCCGATCAAACTGCTGAAGATAGAAGGAGATGGATTCCATCTTTCGGTGAAGATCCGTGTGAATGGAAAGAGCGCGAACATGATCGTGGATACCGGCGCGTCGAAAACTGTTTTTGACAAAGAGCGCATCGGGAAACTGATCGGGAAAGAAAAATTCCATGAGAACGAAAGACTGTCGACCGGGCTCGGAACGAATTCCATGCAGAGCCAGACGGTGCAGATCCGCAAGATGGAATTCGGAAAACTGAAACTGGAAAATTACACCGCGGTGATCCTCGACCTGAGCCATGTGAATGTGACGTATGAAAAAATAGGATTGAAAGCAGTGGACGGAGTTTTAGGAAGTGATATTTTCCAGGATTACAAAGGCGTGATCGATTACGGGAAGAAGAAGCTGGTGCTGACGAGTGTAAAAAAGAAATGATGTGCTGATGTGCAAATGTGTTGATGTGTGAATGTGCAGATGTGCGAATGTGGTAATGGAGAGAAGATGTTGGGAATTCTGCGATGCTTACGGGAAAAATTTCCGGCGACCAAATGGCAAGTGAAGGTGATCTTTTACAGCAGTGAACCTGCATAACCAGCCCCCATGCAGCAGAAGTGCCATGCACCATGCTGCAGGGGGAGCCCAGGTATTTTGAAGTGAAGGTGGTGCGCTCCTAATCGATGATGCAGCCCCAGAAACAGAAGAGGTCGTGATGGTTGAGGTACCAGAAAAACAACACCGGAATGAGAACGGAGCAGAAAAGTATCCAGTAATTTTTATTCCTGAATTGTTTACTGAGCACGAATGCGGAACTCAAACAGAATAGGGGAGCAAGAACCAGAATGGAAAAACCGTAAAGAAGAAGGAAGAATAATTTGAACCCCTCTTCGAGCGCCGGCATTCTCCAATGATCATAAAGGATCACCAGCCAGAAGAGAAGGAAAAGCAGCCACGCTCCGGCCGCGCTGATAAAAAACAGGATGCGAAAGACTTTTGCCATTATAGAAATTTTTTTCTCACTTCTTCCGTCGGGACCATGCACGAATCTCTTTTGCCAAACCATTTGTAGCGATTCTTCGCAATGATCACATACACCCAGTCGCGCAGGAAGGGCGGAAGAAAAACCAGCGGGTAAAAAAGCATCCACGGAAAATCCAGGTGTTTTGAAATGCGCAACGCGGCGGAAGTGCGCTGGTAAATTTTCCCGTTCTCAAAGAGAATGAAACTGTCGGAATAATTTTCAGGTAGCCCGTTTTCACGAAAAATTTTCCTGGCATGTTCGGACTGGATAGGAGCGAAGCGGAAAAAATCTTTTTTGTCGTGGCGGATCATGAAATTCACCCGCGCATTGCAGAAGTTGCAGACGCCATCGAAGAGAACGATCGCGCGGTCATTTTTCATGTTCAATGCCGGTAAGCGCACGTGTAAGGATCGGCGCTGAGTTCCAATTGGCCATCGGGGATCATCGTATTCGTCGTCATGTCGATGAACGAAACATTTCCGTTCCGGTTGCCGCATCCGAATGAGTGGTGCGGCGCAGGTCCGCCGGTGGTGTAATTCCTGTTCGCGACGATCACGACACCCTTGTCATCATTCACCGCGATGCCGTGCGGCTGCCAGCCGGTGTAAAGATGCGTGACCACTGTGTTCGTCTGGTAATTGATCACGTAAACCGATCCGCGCTGATTGACCACGTTCGTGTCTTCCTGGCACGTGACGTAGAGATAAGGCGTGGATTCGGAGATCGCAAATTCCTGCGGAAAAGTTCCGACCGGAATAGCCGCGATGAGTGTATCGGTCGCGACATCCATCACGCGAACGAGATTGGAAAACTGGCACGAGACAAAATATTTTGTTCCATCCGGAGAGAACACGATGTCGTGCGAATTCTCAATGTTGGCGTTGACCGGGAATGGGCTGCCATCGATCACCACCTGGTTGATGGAAGGAAGCTGCGGAACACTCACATCCACTTTGTAAATGAAATTCCCATAAGTGGAAGTGATGTACAGTGTTTGATCGTCGGGTGAAAGAAATGATCCGTGCGGCTGAGAAAATAATCCGGAGCCCTGCCAGGTTTGTACCCATGTGTTATTCTGCAGATCGACACGCGCCACTCTTCCGGTCGGACTCCAGTCGATGACATACGCCCATCTTCCATCGTGCGTGATCGCGAAAGTGTTCCAGCTTCCGGCCGCAGATGCAAGATCGGGACCGAGCAGAATTCTTGCGACGAGTGCGTCATCACTTGTGCGGTGTTTCTCCAGGTATTTTCCGGCGATGAAGGAGCAATACCAGTATTGTCCATCAGGAGAAATTTTCACGAGGTGCGGCGATTCTGTTCCTGCTTCTGCTCCGACATTGATGAAACGCATCTGCAAATCAGTTTCCGGATCGATGGAGCAAACCACATCGCAACTCTGATTCGTGACGTAATATTTTTTTCTTGTTGGATTGTCCGACCACTTGACGAAACCATCGGCATTCGGCGCACCCTGATCGATCCAGTCGCGGAGTGTGACCATTTCTTCGTGCGACAATGGATCGCTATTCAGCGGCATGGAAGGAAGAACAGAATTCCCGAGATCGGCATACGTGTTGGAGAAAATGAAACAGGTGCTGTACGTATGTGAATATGGAATGACGACCGCACCACCACGACTTCCCTTCATACAATTTTCCCACGTGGTGAGATCAAGTCCGGCCGAAGCTTCGGCACTTTGTGTATTGTGACATCCCGTGATCGCACACTTGGTGAGGAAGATCGTTCCCACTTTTTCCGGGTACTTGCTCGCGCCAAGATCCACCACACCCACATCCTTCCTGCAACCGCTGTAAACGATGGTGATGAGCAGAAGAAAAAATCCGGAAAAGACGACCGCTTTGCGCATACTCTAAAGTTAGAGAAAAAGCACCAATGAATTTTACTCCTGAGATATACGGAGAACTCAATTGTTCAGATGCCCGTTCATGATCCAGCATTTCAATTTCACCAGCTGCGAATCATTCAACTGTGGTTTATCCGCAGGCGGCATATCTTTTTTCGTGAAAACATGTTCTTTCAGTTCGCCGCTCGCCGCCACTTCATTCAGTCCGTTGTAGGTGGTCCAGTCGCCTTTGCTGGATCCTGCCTTATGACAAGGCATGCAATTGCTCTGCACGATAGGTGCAATGTCTTTGGAGTAAGACGCTTCGACACCAACGCAGGCATCCGTTGCTGCTTTTTTGTGTGTGACGCAGGAGAAAGGAATCGCAATGATGGTTGCGAGAAGAAGTACGCCAAAAAGGATTTTAGTTTTTTTCATAGGATCAGAATTTAATATTGAGGAACAAAGATTGCGGAATGGTGAATTCGCTGGTGAATCCTTTCGAGGTCAACGAAGTATTCATTTCGGGATGAACCGTGTAATCCGACTGGTCTGCATTCTTCGTGTAAACAAAATTCAGGTTGCTTTCTATGTTCAGTGAAATTCTCGGGTTGATGAAAAAGATAAGACCTGAGAAAGGCCCGGGACCCGTGAGCAGCAACCGTGTCGTATTCGTCATGATACATTGATCGGCACCAACAATGGTCAGGCTCTGTTCACTTGCAAAACCATTCTGGAATTCCCAATCCACTCCGTAATAGAAAACCCATCTTTTGTAACAGGGGGTTTTGCGCGCCAGGCCGATCTTGAAATCTTCCTGGTTGTTTTTGGTAAGAAGAGATGGTTGGTTGAGTGATTGTGTTGTGAAATCCGCGTAACCCATTCCGAAAGTGGAACGGAGTTCATACTTCTCTGATAATTCCCTGTTGTAGGAGAGTGAAAAAAGTGTGGAAACCGTTGGTTCGTATTGTGACCTGAAAATATTAAGGAAGAAGGCCATATCGAATCCGACCTCGTTGGAAACAGAATTATCTTCAATGGAATTATTTTGATCTACACCTTTCAGGGTGTCACGGATCTCCGCCTTCATACGGAAAGAAAACAGCAGCAGCAGGGCCAAAGCAAGTGAAAATGTCTTTCCGGAATTCATTCGGCCAAAGGTAACTGATGTTTTGAAAAGAACGGAAGAGAAAGATGAAATCACCGGTCTCTTCCGCCACGCGGGATGTTGAATTTCTAATTCACTTTTGTTTTTTTGATATAGAGCGGGATGTTAAGCTTCAAACTGAAATTCCTTCCCATGTTGTAAACGCCCGTTCTTCCCGTCACGTAATTTTCATCGGCATACTTCAATCGGCTGAGGTGATCCTGGTAAGCGACATCAGCAATATTATTCACGGAGAAAAATACAGAACAC
Organism: Bacteroidia bacterium; assembly: GCA_035496135.1. Lineage (GTDB taxonomy): Bacteria > Bacteroidota > Bacteroidia > Palsa-965 > Palsa-965. The sequence continues at coordinate 4,946 of DATJEX010000068.1, read as the reverse complement.
AAAACCTGGTCATTCACGGTTACATCTCCGCCGAATCCTGCATTCAATAAAAGATATGCGGGCGTTGCGGTCTCCGTATGAAATGCGGAATAATAATGGTTCTGTGCGAAATGATCTTCCAGTTCAAATTTGAGATAAACACTGCGCAGGTTTTTTCCGCACTTGTCAAAATCGGTTCGGACCTCTGAGCGATAGATCGGCGCCGGAGAGAAAGGAAGATAACGCATGGAATCGGGAACATTTTTCTGCCGGGCGATCACAAAGCCGAATGAATTTTCGAAATGCAGCCAGTCGAGCGGATGCGGATGAAGATCGATGGTTGCTTCACCGCCATTGAGGATCGCGTTGCCCTGCGTGAATTTCAGCGTTTGAAATCCGTCGCGGATGGAATCGCCGCCATTGATGCTGTTCAGTTTCTGCGCGAAAATGTAATTGCTGATCGAATTGCTGAACACGTCGACTTCGGCGGTGAGATGTTTCTGTTCCGTACCGACGGCGAAATCAAATTGCAGACTATTCTCCGCTTTCAGATGCGGATCGCCGATCATGTACTGGATCGTTCCTTCGTGCACACCATTCGAAGCGAGTTCCCCGATGTTCGGTGCACGGAATCCGCGGGATGCATTTGCTTTCAGATAAAATGAATTCGGCAATTGATACGAAGCGCCGAGACTCGCCGCGAATCCGTTGAACGTGGAATGAAAAGCGGTGAACTGGTGAATGGAAGTGGAGTCGGGATTTTCAATGGCTGTTCCGTTGGCGCTGAGATAAAGATCCATGGTCTGTTCATCCCGGATATCAAAGCGTATTCCTCCACTCACGTCGAGTTTCTTCCATGATTTTCTTGCGGTGACGAATGCGCCGGCATCAAACAGTGAATATTCCGGGACAAGGAATTCGATTCCTTTGTTCATCGAGTGCTGCTGCATTCCATTCACACCAGCGGTGAATTGCAGATCGTTCTTCTCCGGAAAAACATAGCGCACATCGTAGCTGAATGTGTTGAGCAGGAAATAAAGTCCGTATTGATCCGGGTTCAGCACATCACCGAATTCTTTCCGCTGATTCTGCTGGAAACCGAAGATCGTTTTGAGCATTCCATTGCCTAGAACAAAATTGCTGTTGAGTGCTGTTTTATAATGACGGATATCCTGGTAAGGAGTTGTCATCTGGTAGGAATGGAGATCATTGTCATTCACGAGTGAATCCGCAATGGTGGAATCATTCACCGCGACCTGTTTGATGAAATTTCCGGTTGCACTGTCACGCACACCTTCCACGATCCCGGTCTCGAGATGAAATGCACTCACACTCAGATGAGAATATCCCCAGGAACCATTCACGCCGATCATCGCTTCTCCTGCATTCTGCGTGAAACGCGAATCGAATACGCCGCCATCGTAACGATTGAAATAGTCGTGCGCCTGTTTGTGCGAGTAACGCGCGTCCCACGTGATGTCGCGAAGATTTCCCGCGCAATTGAGCGAACTTGCCATCGCGCCATTGTTCGTTTGATAATTGTTCTTGAAATTTCCGGTAACGGTTCCATCGGGTAACGATGGTGCGGGAAGAATATTCACCACGCCCGCCATTGCGTCCGATCCGTACGTGATACTCGCGGGGCCTTTGAGAATTTCGATCGTGTTCGCGGCGAATTCGTCAATTTCAATTCCGTGTTCATCGCCCCACTGTTGTCCTTCCTGTCGGATTCCATCATCCACCACCACCACGCGATTGAAACCGAGTCCGCGGATGACAGGTTTTGAGATCGCAGGACCTGTTGCGACTTGTGAAACGCCGGGCATTTTCGAGATCGCATCGATGATGTTGGAAGAAGCATTTTGCTGAAGTTGTTTGGCGGAAACAACATCGATCGGTGTGGGTGTGCGATTCTTATCTCCCGACGATGACAAACCGGTGATGACCGTTTCGTGCAATTCAGTTGGATTATCATCGAGATAAAAATTCATTACCGTGTTTTCGGTGAGTGTGATGTTCTGCGAGATACTCGCGTATCCAACGTAGGAAATGTTGACGAGAAAAGTTCCCTGCGGAAGATCGCTGATACTGAACGCGCCATTCACATCTGACGCGGTTCATTTTTTCAGATCGGTAAAATAAACGACTGCGCCGATGATGGGCGTACTGTCGGCTTTGCTCAGGATGGATCCTGAAAAAACCGCTTTCCCGCTTATAGCGAACAGCGGGTTGCCGGATAACAGGAGAAATAAGCAGAAGCTTATTCTGAAAAATAGTTTCATAAAGGTTTTGAATTGCTGAATCAATCTTCAATTGGCGATCCCATCGACGCGGATCACCAGGGGAAAAGATCAGCAGGAGGGAGGGCCGCGGAGAAAAGAATAATCCGGAGTTGACGTGAAGTTTGACCTCGCATCATTGATCTGAAAATTGAACGCAGTCTCTGATGAAACGGGAATGGTAAGTTGTGACGAAAAATAAAATGATGGAGCCTCGTAAGTCAGGAAAGAGCAGTGAACGTGATGTTCGCTCAGCGATCTCGCCGCACCGGCAATTGCCTTATGCTTCGTGTCTTCGTGTCCGTAAAGTGCGTGAACAAGTTCATTCGGAATGATGAAAACCGAAAAACAAGCGAGAAGCAATGCCGAAATGTAAGTTCTGATGCGGTTATTCATGTTAATTACTCACTCACAAAAGTAATTTAAAAAAGACGAAGGAGTTGATGAATTAGACAAGAGGCAAGTTCAGCCCGACGAATGGCAATTGCCTGCTGTCAATAAAAATCCGGATTGCAAATCGAAATAATTATTTCCTTGCAGACGGCAAAAATCCACTGAACGCTTGTGACGAAAAGTACTCCCCGCCGCGATAAGATCGTGGTAGTTGCGAATTGTGTAGACATCAGTTTAGTTGACGGGATCGTACACGTTACGTATCTCGACGGCGCGGAAATTTCCGCTGAAGTAAAACGGCAGATGTTTTCGGCATTCAAGGAAGTCACGAACGGAATAAAGCATCCTTTTCTTTTCCGGTCGGCTGGAAAACTCTGGGTGACGAGAGAAGCGAGGGAATACGCGAAGCAGATGGAACCGGATTTGCCTTACACGGCCACAGCGCTCATCGCCGAATCATTGGGATTCCGATTGATCGCGGAATTTTACGGAAAGATCTACAAGCCGGCGATTCCCTATAAAGTTTTCAGGAATGAAGAAGAGGCGGTAAAGTGGCTGAAGAGTTTCTAAGGGGGGAGGATTACAAATCTTTACGGAGAATACAGATTACAGATTGAGACAGATGTACAGAGAAATAATCTGTGAAAATCTGTGTGATCTGTGTGACGAGATCAGGCGACCATGCGGCAAGTGATGAAAATATTTTGCTGCACTGAATTTCTATAACCAGCCCCGGCCACGCGCGTGCTCCTGCTGCGCACGGACGGGAACCCGGGAATTTTATTGCGCAGGTGTTTCGCTCCTGATCAGTGATAACTTTTTGCTCATCACTTCTGATTCTGCTTCTTAAATAATTTCGGAAGGTTTTTTGTTTCGACCGGTTTGAAAAGCACGACATCGTCATTGGGTGAAACAGCTGTTGTTCCGGAAGGAAGATCGATGCACTGAATGGATGAAGCAGGATGGATGGTGATCTCATCTGTTTTCGATCCGGTGAGTTCTATTTTTACCGGCATCGGAAAATCTCCAACCGTTTTTACCCATCGGAAATAGAGTTTTCCATTCTCAAAATATTCCTCCAGTTCGGGAACGAAACGATTGTAGAGATACTGATCGAAGAACCAGGTAAAATCCTTTCCTGTTTTGTCTTCGACAATTTTCTGGAGATCGGTCGTGGTGGCGTTCCTGTACTCATACGTTTTGAAATAAGTTTTCAATACATCGGAGAAAACGGAATCACTTCCGGTCGCGTAACGCAGGGAATGCAGGATCCACGCGCCTTTCATGTAAATATCCTCATCGTGATAATCGAAATAGCGGAGACCATACGGATGTGAAACAGCACGGCGGTTGATGATGAGGATGCGATAGTTCAAAAGATAATTGATGTACGCCTGGTGTCCGAATTTGTGTTCCACCCACAACGCTTCGGTGTACGTCGCGAATCCTTCATGGATCCATCCGTCGCCAAGATCTTCCGCTGTCACAGCATTTCCCCACCATTCGTGCGCGGTCTCGTGCAGGATGATGTAATCGAATCCGTAATTCGGATCGCTCTTGAAACCATTTCCGTAAGCGATCGCGGTCTGGTGTTCCATTCCTTCGTAAGGAGATTCCACGAGTTTGAATCCATCGCGGTACCAGGGATACGGACCGAAAGTTTGCTCGTAGAACGCGAGATAATCTTTCAGCTGTTCGAATTCTTTTTTCGCTTTGTCGTAATGCTGTTCGAGCACATAATGATTGAGCTGAAGTGTGTCGTGTGTGACGGGAGAAACATAAATGTCGTGGAGCAGTTTCAATTTACCGATATAAAAAGTCACGTCGTATAAATTGATCGGGTAGGAGACGTGCCAATGGTATTCATCGAGGTTGCAGCAACCGCCCAGCACTTTTTTGCCAATGAGATTTCCATTGCCGACAGCGACGTAAGGCTCCGGAACTTTATAATACATATCGACACTGTCCGGTTCATCATTCACGACATCTTTGCACGGAAACCAGAGGCTCGCTCCTTCTGTTTCGCACGCGACTCCCCACCACGGATTTTTCAGGTCATCCTGTTTGCGGACGAATCCTCCGTCCCACGGTGGTTTGTGCGCTTCCACCGGTTCTCCTTCGGCATTCATGTACACCGAATATTTTTTTCCTTTCTCGCCGTGAAAAACAATGAAGATCGCTTCGCCTTTCCGGTAATAAGTTGATTTGATATTGTCCAGAACAGTGATCGTGTTCATCTTCATCGTTTCCGCAAGATCCACCTGTATCGTATCAAAATCAGTGAGCGCGGTGAGA
>DATJEX010000067.1:0-4673 GCA_035496135.1 Bacteroidia bacterium | reverse complement strand
GCGCGCGCCGGTGATGAGCTGGCAACATTTTTTTCTTTTCGCCGTCACAGCGCTGGCCATTCCCGGAATATGGTTCATCTCACTCATCGCGCAGGGCAAAGGAAATCTTGTGATCGAATTCGTTCTTTATCAATTGCGCTTATTCGGAACAGAAGATGCCGGTCATGGCGGAAGTTTTTTCTACCACTGGATCGTGTTGCTCGTGGGATGTTTTCCTGTTTCCGTCTTCGGGATCATGGCATTACTCAGGCGGGCGAACGACACACCATTCGAAATTCACTTCCTGAAATGGATGCGAATTCTTTTCTGGGTCGTGCTCATCCTGTTTTCCATTGTCAAAACGAAGATCATTCACTACTCTTCACTCTGCTGGTTCCCGCTCACTTTTCTCGGAACGTATGCCATCACCAAACTCGTCAATGGTGACCTGCAATGGAAAAAATGGCTGCGCTTTCTCTTCGCAGCGATCGCTCTATTCTTTACTGCGGCCTTCCTGCTCCTTCCTTTCATCGACCATTTCAAATCGCAGTTGATCAGTTCGGGCTGGATCACCGATCCTTTTGCGATCGCCAATCTTGAAGCGAAGGCAAACTGGAGTGGCTATGAGTGGATGGCGGGGATCGTTCTTCTTGTCACGCTGGGCATTTTTATTTTTCTTTTCCTGAAGAAAAAAATTCTTCCTTCGTTCATCGCGTTATTCACCGGTATGATATGCACGATCACACTCGCCGCCGTGCTCATCGTTCCGCATGTCGAAGAATATTCACAGGGTGCAGCGATCGATTACTGGCAGAAACACAACTGTTCTGATTTTTATCTTTCGCCACTCGGGTATAAAAGCTACGCGCAGTATTTCTATGGTAATGTCCAGGATCATATCGCCAATAATCCGTTATATCTCGCTTATAAAAAAGAAAATCAGAAAAGATTGTTTCTTCCCGAACTTTCTCAATCGGAAAATGAATTGCGGATCCGAAAAGAATGGATACTGAACGGAACCATCGATTACCCGGCGTATTTTATCTGCAAGAATTCCTACAAAGAAGATGTGAAGAAATATTATCCGTCGCTTCGATACACGGGCGAGAAGAATGGATTTGTATTCTGGGAAAGAGTGCCGTGACGCACATGCCAGGCGCGCGTACGAATAGTAGGCAGTAAGCAGTAGGCAGTAGGCGGAAAGCAAGATCACACATGCCAGGCGCGCGTACGAATAGTAGGCAGTAAGCGGAAAAGCAGGCGGCAGTTGCCGGTCGTTTTTCTTCGACTACATTTGATTTATGAATTTGCTGAACGGTCTTATTTTCCGGCGAATGATCCGTTTACCGATCCAGATCCCGCAAGAAGAACTTCATCGTCGTGTAACTGAATTCCCGGAAATCAATATCGGGGGCATGATCACATCGTGGAAAAACTCGAAGTACATGGTGAGCGAAGAACAAGGTGGATTCACATTTGCCAGGAAGAAAATCGATAATGCGAACATTGTTATCGCTGAAGGAGCAATTTCCAATGAAAATGTATTGGAATTGAAGATTCGCCAGCCAAAGGTTTCAAACTATTTCATTGTTGGTTTCATCGTATTCATTGCTGTTGGAACCATCCTTGTTTCCTTCACCGGGAAAGGATACTCTTCTTATCCCCCATTCATTCTTATTGGAATTGTTTACGTGCTGAATGTGATCTCTTTCCTTATTTCGTCTCAGAGAATGTTGATCTGGGTCAGAAATTTTGTAAGTGAACGACCTGTAACCTGAACCCGTAATTCGCATATTCGCGCAGATTCGTAATTCGCCTGCCTGCCGGTAGACAGGTTCCCTCATTCGCAATAAAAAAACCGCCCCCATTGCTGAGAGCGGTTTCTTCAGGATTTATTTCTGCTTAGTGAGAAACAGTGACTTTGTTTGTTACAACAGAGTTGCTGGAGATCACTTTCACGAAATACATTCCGTTTGCGAAGCTGGAAGTATTTACCGCGATGTTGTGTTTGCCTGCAGACATTTGTCCTTCGTTGGAAGAGCTAACGAGGTTTCCTGTCATGTCGTAAACTTCAACAGAGATGTTGTCGTTATTGAGCAGATCAACTTCAACGTTGGTAGCATCAGAAGCAGGGTTAGGATAAACAACCACTCCGTTGAGTGATGCGTTCTCGCTGACTCCGAGTGGAACTGCTCCACCTGCAGAATTCAGGATACGAACGGTAGAAGACTGATTGTCGATGAGCAGGATGTATGCTCTCATTTTTGTAACGTCATAACCGGCAGGGACCGTGTAGTTGAAGGTATAGGTCTGTGTTGAGTTCGCTGCGATGTTCGCTGGCAATGAACCTGTCTGACCTGTGAATCCACCAACGATGGTACGAGCTACGAAGTCGTAATACATCTGTGCGTTCGGGATCGTTGCAGGAAGTGTCTGGAAATCCCATCCTGATTCCGGATCAACGAGCGGAAGGTTCTGTGACTGGCTGCTGTAATAGTTGTGCTGATCCCATGTGCTGCCTGTTCCGTGTACATCATCTTCCGTGAATACACATGCAAGACGGTAGTCACCGCTAAGATCAACCGCGAAGTGTGCGTTCGCTACCACAGTAGCAACACGTGTGTTCATGTTGAAAGTGATCGTTGGTGTAAGATCTGCAAATCCGAAATCGCCGATGGAATTATTGTAATCGTCGAAAATGTTCATTGGATCGGAAACGAGCGCACGGTTAACGAGTGTCGATGGATAACCGGAGATGAGTGTACCAACACCTGCATCGTAAGCAGTTACCACCATCGGGTCACCATTGTGAACCGCGATAAGGCTGGTTGTAGTTGGGTGAACAGCGCGCATAGAATCCATGTAAACGATTCCGCGTACGCACCATCCGCACCATGTTCCTGTTCCTTCTTCAACGGTTACAGAATGTACCGGCATGAATGAAACACCTACGATAGAAGTGGTCAGTGTGTCATTGGTATGGTCTCCGTCGCCTGAAAGTTCAACCCAGAAAGTGATCGGGTGAGCTCCTGTAGAAGGAATAGTGTAAGGAACGTTGTGTGAGAAGTTATAAGTAGCGAAAGAAGCGATGTTCACAGCAGAGATGTTGTCTGTGTATGTCGTTGTTCCGTCGTTGTACTTCAGCGCCATGGAAGTGATCGGGTTGAGTCCGTCATTCATGATGGTTCCAGTGAAAGTAACCTGGTTAGAAACCAATCCGTAAGCTGCAGGAGATCCGGCAACCGGATTGAGTGTCATTACCGCCGCATCATTCGCAGCAGGAGTAGAAAGGCTTACGTTGTCAACACCAAGACCGTAAAGCCACTCGCCTCCGTCTTCGTAACGGAAACCGATCTTTACGTTTGACTGACCAGCGAGTTGTGAAGAAAGGTTGATCGTGTATGTTCCCCATGCGGTTGTGTTCGCAGGAACTGTACCTGCAACTGTCCAGGTGGTACCACCGTCAGTTGAGTAGATCACATCTCCAACTTCTGTGATGTTGTTATAAGCGAGTCCCTGGAAGAACGCATCATATTTCAACACTACAGTCGTAGCTGCAGAAAGATTCACTACAGGCGATGTGATGTCGCTTGCAGCATTTGCTGCTGTCTGAACAGCATCATCATCACAACCCGCAAAAACGGTGTGTGCAGGCGGCGCGAAGTATGTACTTGTTACGCTTGGAACAGCCCATGCGTTCGTGGTAGGATTGGCATTCCAACCAGCTGGCATAGATCCGCCTTCGAAATCTTCAGAAAGATATACTGTTTGTGCAGTAAGGCTTCCCGCTGTGAAGAGAACGGATCCGAAAAGGAATAGTAGAGACTTTTTCATGTTTGTTTGTTTTTCGGCTTTTTTGAATTTGTACTCAATTTTGCGAAAAAGATACGTTAAAGTCAATAGCAGATCAATATATGTGGATAATTAGCGAAAATATGCAAGCAGATAGGTTTTCCGCCTGAAAAACGGTCAAAATCAACCGCGTCTGGAGCGATAGATCTCCGATCTCATCAATCCCCACTTGTTGAAACGGTGCTTCAATGAAACCGACATACATCCAATTCCATACTTCATACTCCGTCGGAAATTGATCGAAGATGCTTCCTCGAAATATTTGGTAGGACAAGTGATCTCTGCGATCTCAAACCCCGCATAAACGATCTGCGACAGCATCTGGTTGTCGAACACAAAATCATCCGAATTCGCATGATAATTGATTGTTTCCAGCACTTCTTTGGAGAAGGCGCGATACCCGGTGTGATATTCAGAAAGTTTCTGATTGATAAGGATATTCTGCGCGAAGGTGAGCCAGCGGTTGAAGATGTACTTATAAAGCGGCATTCCGCCCTTCCGAGCGCCTTTTCCAAGGATCCGTGATCCAAGTACAACAGGATAAACCCCATTCGCGATGAGATACGACATGGAATGAATGAGCTTCGGTGTGTACTGGTAATCGGGATGCAGCATGATCACAATGTCAGCTCCGATCGATAGTGCTTTGTCGTAACAGGATTTCTGATTACCTCCGTAACCCTTGTTCTCCTCGTGACGGATAATGTGATTGATCCCGAGTTCACGTGCGACTTCGATCGTATTGTCCTTACTCGCATCATCTACCAGCACCACTTCATCCACGATCTCGAAAGGAATTTCGGAATACGTACGGCCCAATGTGAGAGCGGCATTATAAGCCG
>DATJEX010000066.1:0-13547 GCA_035496135.1 Bacteroidia bacterium | reverse complement strand
CCGAAGCGAACAAGATCGCCGAGGACAATGGGATCGACTACATGGTGGCGATCACCGATTTCGGATTGAGCAACGTTTTATCGTCCACCGGAAAACAACGCGACGCCATCACGCACCTGATGAAAGCACAGGCGATCTTCGAAGCGCAGGGTAACGCATCATTGGTGGCAGCAGCGCAAACGAATATCGGCCAGATCGATTACCTCCTCGGTGCTTACGATGAAGCGGGGAAACAATTGAAGGAAGCGCTCATTCAGCAGCGGAAAGATGAAGATGATTATTCCATCATGTCCTCCGAAACCACGCTCGCCGGAGTCTACATCAAATCAAACGAACTCGACTCGGCACTCACGTTGCTGAATGATGCGTTGCGTCGCGCGAAGAATCTCGGTGCGAATGATAACCTCAAGGATATTTACCAGGCGCTTTCCGATGCGTACAATGCCAAAGGGAATAGTCATCTTGCTTTGGAATATTACAAGCTCTACAGCGATGCCAAGGATTCGGTGTTCAATGCCGAGAACAATCGCGCATTGCTGGATGTGCAGGCGGAATACGAGAACGACAAAAAAGAAAGTGAACTGCAGGACCAGATGAAGGAGAACAGGAATAAAACGATGTTGCTGGTCTTCGTGAGCTGCGGATTATTGCTCGTGATGCTCGTCGCGTTTCTCATTTACAGCAGGAGCCGCGTGAAACACAAAGCGAACGTGGTGCTCGAACAGGCGTTCCGCGATCTCGAGTTGAAAAGTGCCGAGGTCGTTGAGAAGAATAAAGAGATCACCGACAGTATTGAATATGCAAAACGTATCCAGGAAACTTTTCTGGTGCCGGAAAATCATTTCCGCAAACTGGTGCAGGATTATTTCATCTTCTATCGTCCGCGTGATATCGTTTCCGGCGATTTCTACTGGTCGAGCAAAGTGAGTGATCACAATATTTTCGCTGTGGCCGATTGCACGGGTCATGGAGTTCCCGGTGCATTCATGTCGGTCATCTGCAACGATTTCATGAACCAGGTGATCCGCGACCTGGGAGTGGTAAGTCCGGAACTCATCCTGCGCCTGCTCGACGAGAAGATCAAACATCTGCAGGGAACCGCGGAATTGAAAGACGGAATGGATATCGCGCTCATCTCGATCGACACGCGCACGGATAAATTATATTTTGCCGGAGCGCATCGCCCGCTCGTGATCATACGCAATGGTGAACTCATTGAATTGAAAGGAGCAAAATGTTCCATCGGCGAAGTCACCGGTGCGAAAAAAACTTTTCCGGAACAGGAATTCCAATTGCAGAAAGGCGATTGTGTTTATCTCTTCAGCGACGGATTCGCGCACCAGTTCGGCGGACCGAAAGGAAAGAAATTCAAATACCGCCGTTTGCTGGAAACGCTGCAGGAAATGTACAAGCGCCCGATGAACGAGCAGGGATCATTGCTCACCAATGTTTTCAATGAATGGAAATCGGGGCATGAGCAGGTGGACGATGTTTGTGTACTCGGACTCAGGTTATGAAAACAAATAAAGTTCTCAGGAAATCGGAGTTTGGAGTTGTCCATCCTGAGCTTGCCGAAGGGTGGACGATGTATGTGTTCTAGGTCTCAGGTTATAAAACACAGGCTTCTGTATTGAGCGTGCCAAGTGCGAATCTGTGAAATCAGTGGCTATATTTACAAAATGCCAATTTCACTTGTCACCGGCGGTGCCGGATTCATCGGTTCTCATGTCACCAACGAGCTCATCCGGATGGGCCACACGGTGATCGTGCTCGATGACCTGAGCGGAGGATTCAGTGAGAATGTAAACAGCAAAGCAACGTTCGTTAAAGGTTCTGTCGTTGATCATGAATTGCTGGCGAAACTTTTTACACAATACAAATTCGATTTCGTCTATCATTTCGCCGCTTATGCAGCCGAAGGATTGAGTCATTTCATCCGAAGATTCAATTACACGAATAATCTCATCGGCAGCACGAACCTGGTGAATGAATCCATCAAACATAAAGTGAAGTGTTTCGTCTTCACTTCTTCGATCGCGGTGTATGGTGCATTGAAACCTCCGATGCGCGAAGACATGGTTCCTGTTCCGGAAGATCCGTATGGCATTGCAAAACTCGCCGTGGAAATGGATCTGCGCACCGCGCACGAAATGTTCGGATTGAATTACGTGATCTTCCGTCCGCATAATGTGTACGGTGAATTCCAGAATATCGGCGATCGGTATCGCAACGTCGTCGGGATCTTCATGAATCAGCTCATGCAGGGAAAACCGCTGACCGTTTTCGGTGACGGATCACAAACACGCGCATTCAGTTACATTGGCGATATCGCTCCCATTATGGCGAATTGTGTGAATGTTCCTGCGGCGATGAACGGGATCTTCAATATCGGGGCGGATAAAGATTTTTCGGTGAATGAACTGGCAAAAGAAATTATTGCTGCGCTCGGAATAAAAAGTGAATTGCGTTATCTCGATGCGAGAAATGAAGTGCTGCACGCCCACGCCGATCATTCGAAGGTCAAAAAAGTTTTCGGCGAGCCATCATCCACTTCCCTGCGCGATGGAATTGTGAAGATGGCGGAATGGGCAAAGAGATCCGGAATAAGAAAAAGTGAACGCTTCAAAGAAATAGAGATCCTCGAAAAACTTCCGCCCGTCTGGCTGGAAGATTAATTCCCGAAAAGAATCCGCGCTAATCGGTGCTAATCCGTGACAAGCTAATGCTCCCATATACATCTGCTCCCCTCTCTTCAAAAAGATCCGGCGAAAAAACGCTGGACTCTTTTGTGGATGATGGATTGAATGCAGATTATTCAACACTCGCTTCATTCGCCGAAGAATGGAAACGTTTCGGGAATTTCTCTGTGGAAGAACAGGAAATGATCGGCAGGGAATATTTTGATGTGTTGCCGGAAAATTATTTTTCCCTGAAGGAAGGTGTTGCGCTCGATGTGGGATGTGGCTCGGGCAGATGGTCGGCCTTGCTCGCTACCAAAATGAAATTCGTCGAAGCGGTCGATCCCGGAGAAGCGGCTGTCGTTGCTCTGAAAAACCTGGCGCCTTACGAAAATGTGCGCGTGACGCAGGCGGGATTCCGGAAGATTCCCTTCGCAAAAGATTCTTTCGATCTTGTTTTTTGTGTGGGCGTCCTGCATCACGTTCCCGATCCGGCCGAAGCGCTGAAAGAAATGTTCGGGTTGCTGAAAAGGAACGGAAGGATTCTGCTGTATGTGTATTATGATCTTTCCTCGAGAAGCGGGGTGTACCGTTTCTTTTTTCACATCACCGAGTTTTTCCGGAAGATCATCTCTAAACTTCCGATCGGTTTACGTTTCTTTCTCGCGACGATGATGTTCTATCTCTTCACCGGCCCGTATGTAACGAAGGTGAAGATCTACCGTGTACTTTTTCCGAAGAAAAAATTCTGGAGAAGATTGCCGCTCGGTTATTACGCCGACAAATCGTTCAAGAATGTGAAGAACGACACACTCGATCGTTTCTGCACGCCGGTCGCACGGCGATTCAGCAGGAAAGAAGTGAACGACATGATGACTGCTGCCGGATTCTCTTCTGTAAAAATTTCAGATAACGCGCCCTGGTGGCATCTTACTGCTGTCAAATGAAAAAGAAGATACTCTTTGTCGCGCCGCATCGCAAAGGAAGAGCTCCTTCCCAGCGTTTCCGCTTTGAGCAGTATCTCGATGTGCTGAAGGAAAATGGTTTTGAATGGGAATTCTCGGAACTGCTCGACGAAGCGGATGATAAAGTTTTTTACAGCAGCGGAAATTTTCTTTCCAAGATCCGCACCTTCTTCAAGGGAAGAAGGAAACGCAAAGCGGATGTTCGCAGGGCGAATGACTTCGATATCATTTTCATTCAGCGTGAAGCGTTCATGACCGGTGAGACCTGGATCGAAAAAGCCTTTGCTGATTCGAAAGCAAAAGTGATCTACGATTTCGATGATGCGATCTGGATGCTCGATGTGTCGAAGGGGAACAGGATCTTCAGCTGGATGAAGGATCCCAAAAAAACTTCGGAACTCATTGCTATGAGCGATCTCGTATTCGCCGGCAACCAGTATCTGGCCGATTACGCGAAAAAGTTCAACCCGAAAGTGGAGATCGTTCCAACCACCATCGATACTTCACTGTATAAAAGAGTGGAAACGCAGAAACGTGACCGGGTCATCATCGGTTGGAGCGGAAGTCTTACCACGATCAAACATTTTGAACACGCGCTGGAATTCCTGAAGAACATCAAAAGAAAATTCGGCGACCGTGTTGCGTTCAAAGTGATCGGTGATGAACGTTATGTGAATGAAGAACTCGGGATAAAAGGCATCCGCTGGACGGAACAGGACGAAGTGAAGGAATTGTCTTCGTTCGACATCGGCATCATGCCGCTTCCGGATGATGAATGGGCGAAAGGAAAATGCGGATTGAAAGGATTGCAGTACATGGCGCTCGGAATTCCTACGATCATGTCGCCCGTGGGCGTGAATACGGAGATCATTCGCGATGGTGAGAATGGATTTCTGGCGAAGACTGATGACGAGTGGACTTACAAATTATCCTTGCTCATTGAGAATGCCGATCTGCGGAAGAGAATAGGAGAGGAAGCGGTGAAGGCGGTCGAGGAGAAATATTCGGTGAATGCGTGGAAGGGGAGGTATGTGGAGTTGTTCTCGGACCTCTGAAATGGTTGAAAATCTCTTCCTTTTCCCTATGTAATTAATCTTAAATTTGCCCTTCACACACCCACATTATGGAAACAGCAACACAACTCAAAGAAACAGCCCTCACGGCAAAGCACGTCGCACTCGGAGCCAAGATGGTTCCTTTTGCCGGATACAATATGCCTGTATCGTACACAGGCCTGAACGAAGAACACCTGGCCGTGCGCAACAGCGTGGGCGTGTTCGATGTGTCGCACATGGGCGAATTCATTCTCAAAGGAGAGAACGCGCTCGATCTCATTCAGCGTGTGACTTCGAATGATGCATCGCAATTGTTCGACGGACGCGTGCAGTATTCCTGCCTGCCGAATGGAAAAGGCGGCATCGTTGACGATCTGCTCGTTTACCGCATAGATGAAAAAACATACATGCTCGTGGTGAACGCCTCGAACATCGATAAAGACTGGAACTGGATCAGCAAGCACAACACGAAAGGTGTGGACATGAAAAATATTTCTGACCGTACTTCATTGCTCGCGGTGCAGGGACCGAACGCACAGGCTACGCTGCAGAAATTGACCGACATCAAACTCGCAGATATGCCTTACTATCATTTCGCAAAGGGAAAATTCGCGGGAGAAGAAAATATTCTCATCTCCAACACAGGCTACACTGGTGCCGGCGGATTCGAAATTTATTTTGACAACGCAGTCGCTGAAAAAATATGGGATGCGATCTTCAAAGCAGGAGCAGAGTTCAATATCAAACCGATCGGTCTTGGTGCGCGCGATACACTCCGCCTCGAAATGGGATTCTGTCTCTACGGAAATGATATTGACGATACAACATCCCCGATCGAAGCAGGTTTGGGTTGGGTGACGAAATTCACCAAAGATTTCACCGATAAAGATCTGCTGCTTTCTCAAAAAGAAAAAGGAACTGCACGGAAGCTTGTTGGTTTTGAAATGATCGATCGCGGAATTCCACGTCACGATTATGAAATTGTGGATGGAGCCGGAAACATCATCGGTAAAGTCACTTCAGGAACGCAATCTCCTTCTCTGCAAAAAGGGATCGGAATGGGTTATGTGAAAACTGAATTGGCAAAACCCGGAACGGAAATTTTTGTGAAGGTCCGCGACAAAGCACTCAAAGCGCAGGTGGTGAAAATTCCATTCCTGAAGAAGTAGCCACAGATTTCACAGATTTGCACAGATTAAATGTCAGATTCTCCCGAGATCAAAGTTGACGCCTGTTTTTCTCCGTACCTCTATCCGGTTTACGAAGACAAGGAAAGCATCGTCGTGATCATCGATGTGCTGCGTGCGACCTCCGCGATCTGCACGGCTTTTCATTATGGCGCTGAAAAAATAATTCCGGTTGCGAAAGTGGAAGAGGCGAAGGCGCTCAAGGATAAAGGCATGCTTGCCGGAGCGGAACGCAACGCGGTGAAAGTGGAAGGATTCGATTTCGGCAATTCCCCTTTCGATTATATGGGAGAAAACATCAAAGGCGCGACCATTGCGTTGACCACGACGAACGGAACGCAGGCGATCGAAGCTTCGAAGAATGCCTACATGGTTGTGGTCGGAGCATTCACGAATATTTCCGCGCTCGCTGATTGGCTCACTGCGCAGAAAAGAAATGTGTTGCTGCTTTGTTCGGGCTGGAAGAATAAATTCAATCTCGAAGATTCTCTGTTCGCAGGAGCGATGACCGTTGAACTGGTGAAAAGAAATCCGGATCTGAAGCTGGGTGATGCCTGTCTCGCGTTACAACATCTCTACAAACTGGCGGATAAAGATCAGCGCATGTTCCTCGCGCGCGCCTCACACAAAGAACGTTTGCACAAACTGAACCTGAAAGACGATATCCGTTATTGCCTGCAGCCGGATCTTACAGATGTTATTCCTGTTTTGAGAGACGGGGCGTTGGTGAAGATGTGAATTTGAGGAGTTGAGAATTTGAGAATATGAGAAGGGGAGGAGCGATCGGCGGGCATATCCCTAAAAAGATTCACATATTCTCAACTCCCGATATTCTCAACTCCTCACATTCCCTAACTTCGTATCATGCGCCGGACATTCCGAACACTTTCCATTTTCACTGTTTCCATTTTCGGAATACTTTTCATTTTCCCGAAGCAGCAGGCGGAATCGTGGGGATTCTACGGGCACAAGCACATCAACCGAATGGCGGTTTTCACTTTGCCGCCCGAGATGTTCGGCTTTTACAAAAAACATATTGAGTATCTCACCACGCATGCTGTCGATCCTGACATGAGGCGTTATGCTGTTCCGGAAGAAGCGGCGCGTCATTACATCGACATTGATCATTACGGTCCGAATTGTTTTGACAGCGTGCCGCGCTGGTGGAAGAATGCTGTGGCAAAATATTCCGAAGACACACTCAATGCGTACGGAATTGTTCCGTGGTGGATCGATGTGATGACTTATCGTCTGACTGAAGCGTTCAAAGAACAGAATGTCGATAAAATTTTACGCATCTCCGCCGAGCTTGGTCATTATGTTGGTGATTCCAATGTTCCATTGCACACGACAGAAAATTACAACGGGCAAATGACCAACCAGGTCGGCATTCACGGCTTCTGGGAATCGCGCGTGCCCGAATTGCTCGGTGATGGATATGATTTTTTTGTCGGCCGTGCAGAATATATAGAATCGCCGATCGATCGCGCGTGGGAAGCGGTGAAACTCAGTCACAGTGAAGTTGATTCCGTTCTCTCGATCGAAGCGCAGTTGAACGCGACCACCGCTCCCGACCGGAAATATTCTATCGAGAACAAAGGAAACGCTACGGTAAAAACGTACAGCGCTGAATACACACTCGCGTACAGCCAGGCCCTGAATGGAATGGTGGAACGCAAAATGCGCATCTCGATCCTCATGCTCGGCAGTCTCTGGTACACCGCATGGGTCGATGCCGGTCAGCCCGATCTTTCGAAAATTGAAGACAAAGACGTCTCTGACTCCGCTAAAAAGGCCCAGGACGCCGACGACTATCTCTGGAAGAACGGAAAACTCAAGCCGGCGGGTCACGACGATTAGTTGTTAATTTTTTTGAATTGATGTATTTACAGGAAATTGTCCATTACTTTTGAGACTGTGAAGAATCCGAAAACATTTCTGCTTGCTCTTCTGCTCATCATTCCGTTATGGAACCTGATGGCGGCATCGCGTCATGTTACACGGTATTCTTCGCATAAAACATATATCGCTGTAGAAATTCCATCTGATATGAGTTTCTCTGCGGATATGACGCAGGACGATGATGTGCTGTATGCTGAAGATGATGATGGTGATGATGTTTCTGAAACACTCATCCGCCTGCTTCCTTCAACCTGTGTCGCATTTGTTTTCGTGGAGTCTTCACCTTCCTGTGTCGCTCATTTCTTTCAACCGGTTCCGGTCACAGTCCGGAAAAATTCCCCTTCCTATTTAAGAGTGTTCAGGATCTGATCAATGACTATCGCTTGTCTGAAGCTTTAGATCATTAATCAATCACTGAACAAAAATGAATCGCCAATCCTTACTGATGGCGTTCTGCACGGCTGCATTCGTAATAGGCACCCGTACAAACGCTGATGCAGAGATCCTGAACAGCATCGCCTCCGACACCGTTGTGCTGGATGTGAATGCCGCTGAACAAAGACTCGTGAGCCATAGTCTCATTGTTCTTGCTGCGCATTATAATGTGGACATCGCGAAGTCGGAGATCACACAGGCGAAGGCTTGGTACAATCCCAATATCACTTACGCACAAACGCTGTTCGATCCTTCTACCGATCAATGGCTGGATAATAATCCTGCTTCGGGACAAGTGGATGTGCAGATCAACCAGCTCATTTCTGTTGCCGGACGTCACATGGACGCGGTGAAACTTGCGAAGATCGATCTCGAGCGCAGCCAGCTTGCATTTGATGATCTCGCACGTTCACTAAAATTCGAATTGTATGATGATCTCGCCGATCTGTATGAAGATGAGCAGACCGAAAATGTTTTCACTGCCGAGATCAATGCGCTCGACCAGGTGATCAGGGCGATGCAGCAGGAATTATCATTGGGTGCAGCTGCAGGAAATGATGTGATCCGGTTGAAAGCGGAAAGGCAATCCACGATCAGTGATCAACTGGCGAACAGCAACGAGATCTCTGAACTCGAATCAAGACTGCGCATCCTGCTTGGGTACAATGAAAATCCGTACCTCAAAGTGGTTAATGTACCCATGCCGACCGGAAATGTTCCCACGCTTGACTCCTTGCTTCTTGCCGGCAGTAAACGTTCGGATGTTCTTCTCGCGAATGAGGATGCGTTGTGGAGTAAAGAGAATCTGAAATTGCAGAAAGTGCTTGCTGCTCCCGATATTCTCGTGGGAACGGAATACGACCGCCGCAGCAGCTACACGAATAATCTCTGGATGATCAACGCAGGGATCGACATCCCGATCTTCAACCGCAACCAGGGAAATATCAAGGCGGCGCAGTATGCGTTACTTCAGTCGCAGGTGTATGATACGTTGCAGATGAACACCGCGGCAGCAGAAGTGGTTTCATCGTACCGGCAATTCCTCCGGATAAAACAAGTGCGCGACAGTGTGGTGAGTCAGCCCGGTGTGATCAGCAACACGTCGAGTTCGCGCGGAAGTTATTCGGAAGACATCGATCTGCTTTTTACAAATGCTGTAAACAATTACGAGCATCGCACCATCAGCCTTATCGAATTTCTCGATCAGCTCAGAACCTATGAAGAAGCGAGGACCGGATTGATCACGCTCGACAGTGATTATTTCCGTTCGGCGCAGCAACTGAATTATGTCACCGGAACAATTGTCATTCATTAATAACATGAACATGAAATTCATCGCCCCGATCTTTTTCGCAATGTTCCTGTTCGCTTCGTGCGAAAAGGAAAAGAAAGAGGAAGCACCCGCTGTAAATCAGCCCGGAACCGTTTCGCTCACCAAAGACCAGATGCAGAATGTGAAGATGGATACCGCTTCGCTTTCGCCGGAAGAGAATGAATTATCCCTCACCGGAAAAATTTCTTTCGATGAAAGTAAAGTGGGAAAAGTCTTTCCGCTTGTAGGAGGAAATGTCGTTCGCGTGGATGTCGCACTTGGCGATAAAGTCACGAAAGGCGAGTGCATGGCCGAGATCCGCAGTGCCGAGATAAGTGATGTGCAGACGCAGTATCTCGAAGCATTGAACAACGAAGCGCTGGCAAAGAAGAATCTCGATATCGCGAATGAATTGTTCAGCACACACGTGAATTCGGAAACACAGGTGCTCGCGGTCAAGAATGAATACCTCGCGGCGCAGGCTGAGTCGAACCGTTTGAAACAGGAGCTTGCCGTTTATGGAGCAAGTACATCGAACGCCGATGGTATCTATCATGTGTTCGCGCCAATGGATGGATTTGTGGTGGAGAAAAATGTGAATGAAGCGATGGAGATCCGCCCTGATAACGGAACGAATATTTTCACCGTCTCTTCGCTCAACACCGTTTGGGTGCTCGCCGACGTTTATGAAAGTGATCTCGCGAAGATCTCACTCGGTGAAGAAGTGGAAGTGACCACGCTCGCCTATTCCGACAAGATCTTCAAGGGAACGATCTCGCAAGTAGGCAACCTGCTCGACCCCGAATCGAAGACGATGAAGATCCGCGTCGCGCTGGATAATCCGGATGGATTATTGAAACCGGAAATGTTCGCGGTGGTGAATGTGCACGTGGGAACGCCCGTGAAAAAAGTTTCTGTTTCCTCCAAGGCACTCATCTTCGACAACAACCGCTATTACATGATGGTGAAAAAGTCGGATGGCATTTTTGAAAAGAGAGTCGTGCAACCGGGCACTAAACACGGTGACCAGATCTTCGTGGAAGATGGATTGAAGGATGGAGAGATCGTCATCACCGAGGGAAGTTTGCTCGCGGCAAATAATAACTAAGAAAGAAGTACAGCGGGTATGAATAACCTGATGAAAAATATTATCGCGTTTTCACTGAAGAACAAACTCTTTGTGCTCTTCATGACGGCGCTTACCGTGGTGACCGGAGTTTTCTGTTACCTGAATACTCCTGTGGAGGCATTTCCCGATGTGACGAACACGCAGATCGAGATCATCACGCTCTGGCCGGGAAGAAGCTGCACGGAGATCGAGAAATTCGTCACCATCCCGATCGAGATCGCGATGAATTCCGTTCAGAAGAAAACGATCGTTCGTTCCATCTCCATGTATGGATTGTCGGATGTCATCATCATTTTCGATGACGGCGTGGATGATCCATTCGCGCGGCAACAGGTGAACAATCTCATTCACGATGTGGAATTGCCGGAAGACATCAAACCGGAAGTTCTTCCTCCGGGCGGACCGACAGGCGAAGTGTATCGTTACACCGTTCAGAGTCCGAAGCGGAACATCAAAGATCTTACGACGATACAGAACTGGACCATCGACAGGAATCTGCGGCAGGTTCCGGGCGTTGCCGACATTGTCACATTCGGTGGTGATGTGAAAACGTACGAGATCCAGGTTGATCCGCACCTGTTGACGAAATATGATCTCACACCACTCGATGTTTACGAAGCGGTCGGGAAAAGCAACATCAACGTTGGAGGCGATATCATTGAGCAGAACGAACAGGCATTCGTTGTCCGCGGGATCGGTTTGCTGAAGAACATCAATGATATTGAAGACATCATTGTCAAGAATAATAACGGAACACCGATCCTCGTCAAGAATGTCGCGACAGTCATTGAGTCCGCACTGCCGCGGCTCGGATCGGTTGCACTTAATAACGACAGCGATGCGGTGGAAGGTGTTGTGATCATGCGCAAGGGAGAGAATCCGGGCGAGTTCCTTCATAATCTCAAAACAAAAATTGAAGCGCTCAATAATGGAATTCTTCCATCCGACGTGAAGATCGTTCCGTTCTACGATCGCGACCGCCTGATCGGATTCTGTACACATACCGTATTGCACAATCTTGTTGAAGGAATTTTACTCGTGACGCTTGTTGTTTTTCTCTTCATGGCTGACTGGAGAACAACAGTAACGGTCGCGATGATCGTTCCGATGGCATTATTATTCGCATTTATCTGTTTACGCCTTATGGGCATGACCGCCAACCTCCTCTCGATGGGTGCTATAGACTTCGGCATCATTATCGACGGGGCAGTGGTAATGGTAGAAGGAGTCTTTGTGGCTTTAGACCACAAGGCCCACGAGAGGGGGATGGCGGTCTTCAATAAGCTTTCCAAACTCGGCATCATCAAGAAGACTGGTGCCGAGATGGGGAAAGCGATCATGTTTTCCAAGATCATTATTCTCACCGCGCTGGTTCCGATCTTCTCGTTCCAGAAAGTGGAAGGAAAAATGTTCTCACCGCTCGCGTTCACACTCGGCTTCGCGTTATTGGGCGCGCTCATCTTCACGCTCACACTCGTGCCGGTGATGTCGAGTATTCTGTTGAAGAAAAATGTCCGGGAAAAAAACAATCCGTTCACGAACGTGATCTCGAAAGTTTTTCTGAAAATGTTCGGTGCGGCATTCAAGCGGAAGAATTTCAGCCTCATTCTCGCGTTCTCCATTCTCTTCATCAGCATCTGGTCCTTCCGTTTCCTCGGAACAGAATTCCTTCCTGAACTGAATGAAGGTGCGCTGTGGGTGGAATCCAGTTTACCGTTGAGCGTGAATATCACGGAATCAAGAAAGATCGCCGATCAGATGCGCAGTATTCTCGGATCATTCCCTGAAGTGGATGGTGTGTTGTCACAAACCGGTCGTCCTGCCGATGGAACAGATCCGGATGGATTCTACAGCGTGCAATGCCAGGTGAACCTGAAACCGAAAGAGGAATGGAAAGAAGATATCACGATCGATGAACTGATCGATCAGATGGATAAGAAACTGAAAGTAATTCCCGGTGTGATCTTCAACTATTCGCAACCGATCATCGATAACGTTCACGAAGCAGTTGCCGGGATGAATGCCGATATCGCCGTGAAAGTTTACGGTCCCGATCTGAAAATGATCGATTCGCTCGGAAGGCAGATCATTCCGATCATGAATACAGTTCCGGGAGTGGATGATGTCGGTTTGCTGAAGACGATCGGTCAGCCGGAACTCACCATTGTCACCGATGCCGCGAAGATGAAAGCTTATGGCGTCAACACCGGTGATTGTGAATCGGTGATCGAGATGGCGATAGGAGGAAAGGCGGTGACGCAATTGTATGACGAAGACAAACATTTTGATATCAGGCTCCGTTACAAGCCGGAATACCGCGAAACGGAAGAGGAGATCGGGAATTTGCTGGTGCCGACGATCAACGGAAATAAAATTCCGCTGAAAGATATTGCCACTATTCAGAAACGCATTGGTGATATCCGCATCAGTCGTGACAACAACACGCGGTTCGGCGGAGTGAAATTCACCGTGCGCGACCGTGATCTTGGAAGCACGATCAAAGAGGCGCAGGATTCCATTGATAAAAAGATCAAACCGATCCTTCCCGAAGGTTATCATCTCGAATGGGCTGGTGAATATGAGAACCAGGTCCGTGCGACCAAACGATTGGGACAGGTCGTGCCCATCTCGCTCATCATCATCTTCGTCATTCTCTTCATCGCCTTCGGGAATATGAAAGATGCGGTGATCGTCATCATCACCATTCCATTCTCACTCATTGGCGGAATATTCGCGCTGCTGCTGACGAAAACGATTTTCGGAATTTCGGCTGGTATCGGATTCATCGCACTCTTCGGTGTGTGTGTACAGAATGGCGTGATCCTTATTTCCGTGTTCAAGAAAAATCTCGCCGATAAAATGTCGCTCAATGATGCGATCAAGG
>DATJEX010000065.1:0-6878 GCA_035496135.1 Bacteroidia bacterium | reverse complement strand
GTTTATTCACTCAATACGTTTGGCAGGATGAAAGGTTGACCTTTTTCGATGATTTTTATGACAAGAATTCAACAAGGGAACTGAATACGGAAAGTGCAGACGTGCTGAAACTTTTTCAGCACGTCCGTATATTCAGCATTCCGCCCCCCCATTTACAATAGTTAACAACAGGTTAGCTTCCTATTCCGTACTTTCGGTGGTATAAATCCGTTTTCATTCTATGTCCATCAAAGTCGATTTCATCAGCAAGATCTACGGAGAGCAGCGAGCGCTCGATAATGTTTCATTCGAAGTGAAATCGGGAGAGATCGTCGGATTTCTCGGGCCGAACGGCGCAGGCAAATCGACGATGATGAAGATCCTCACCTGCTTCATTCCGCCATCAGCAGGAACGGCAGAGGTGAATGGATTTGATGTGATGAAGAATTCGATCGATGTGCGCAAGAGTGTCGGTTATCTTCCCGAACACAACCCGCTTTACCTCGACATGTATGTGAAGGAATATCTCGCGTTCATCGGCGGATTGCATCATTTGCCAAAGCTCGACGCGCGCATCAAGGAGATGATCGACATCACGGGACTGGAAGTGGAACAACACAAACGCATTGGCGCCTTGTCAAAAGGATATCGCCAGCGTGTAGGCCTGGCACAGGCACTCATACACGATCCGAAAGTGCTCATTCTCGACGAGCCGACAACAGGACTCGATCCGAATCAATTGGCGGAGATCCGTGAACTGATCAGGAATGTGGGAAAAGAAAAAACAGTGATGCTCTCGACGCACATCATGCAGGAAGTGGAGATCCTCTGCGACCGCGTGATCATCATCAACAAGGGAAGAATCGTTACCGACGAACAGACCGAAACACTTCAGCACGGAGAAGAGAACAGGATGCTCATTCTCGTCGAATTCGATAAACCGACAGAAGTGAACAGGCTGAGAAAAATTCCGGGAGTGGAGAACGCGAAGAATGTGAAAGGAAATTCCTGGCAGATCGTCACTAAACCGGATAAAGACATTCGCCCGGATCTTTTCAAATATGCCGTGGATAACGGACTTTCTATTCTTGAAATGCAGCGGGAGGAGAAGAAACTGGAAGATGTTTTCAAAGAATTGACAAAATAGATGCCGGATCCGGGATGCCGGAGGACGGATCTTCCATTCCTGCTTTTTTATTCGTACTCCGACTTCCGTCTTCCCTGTTCTGTCTTCTATTTTATCTGGAGCAACAGGTATCTTTCCAGGTGATCATTCGGGAATTGATCATAAACGGTCCTTGCACCTTTCGCCTTATCGGTTAATGGAATAACGGTGATCACGTACATTTTTCCCTCGACGAAAAAGTCTTTGCCATAATCACTCGGACAATCAACATAAACAAGAATGTCCTTGTGCTGAACGCCGTTATCAAACCAACTCAGCTGAAATTTAAAAACATCCGTCATCGCACGCAGATCACCGCACCTGCTGATCATAGGGAATTCAACGAGTTTTGCAGAAGTAAAAAGTGTGTCGCCGAAATTTTCCGCTAATGGGTCAGGCAGAACGAAATTGATGGAATCTGTACGGGTACTGTCGACGTTCGGATGAATGATCGTTCCCAATCCTTTTGAGACGGAAATTATTTTTATAAAGCAATACCCCGAATCAGGTCTATAGAAACCGAACAATTCAGGAATAATAAAATACCCTTCTCCTCCACTTTTCAGCATCATGATCGCATTTTCCAGCGCACCCGGATATCCTTCTG
The DNA here is from genome assembly GCA_035496135.1 of Bacteroidia bacterium. Classification (GTDB taxonomy): domain Bacteria; phylum Bacteroidota; class Bacteroidia; order Palsa-965; family Palsa-965. The sequence continues at coordinate 5,127 of DATJEX010000065.1, read as the reverse complement.
CCGGGATCTGTACAACAGAGCCTGTTTTCGGATTTACCATCAGGTCACCGGAAGGTGAAAGGTTTGGAGCGAATTTTTTGGTTTTGCTGTTGTAGAAATACAACCAGAGATTTACATAGTCGCCTTGTCTGATTGAATCACCTTTGCCGCATTTTCTGATCGAATACCGGATGCCGGAAGCTGAGGTTTGAAATCCCTTCTCCTTCCACTTCGGCGCCTTCTTCGCTGAGAGTAGCGCTGGTATCAATACTAAAAAAACGAGAATTCTCCCTCTCATAAATCAAAAATACATCAAATAAACGGCCACTTTTCAATGGTGAAAATCCGTATTTTAGCGCTCCAAAAAATCAAAACTCTGACAATGTCTTATCTCTTCACCTCTGAATCAGTTTCCGAAGGTCACCCGGACAAAGTTGCCGACCAGATCTCTGATGCACTCATTGATAATTTTCTCGCTTACGATCCTTCATCGAAAGTGGCTTGTGAAACACTTGTAACAACCGGCCAGGTTATCCTCGCAGGTGAAGTGAAATCGCGCGCTTACCTCGACGTGCAGGAGATCGCGCGCCAGGTGATCCGCAAGATCGGTTACACCAAAGCGGAATACATGTTCGAAGCGGATTCCTGCGGAGTGCTCTCTGCGATCCACGAACAGTCGGCTGATATCAACCAGGGTGTGGAGCGCAAAAAACCGGAAGAACAGGGCGCCGGTGACCAGGGCATGATGTTCGGTTATGCGAACCGTGATACCGATAATTACATGCCATTGCCACTTGAACTTTCGCATCTTCTCCTCGAAGAACTGGCGGATATCCGCCGCGAAGGAAAAGTGATGAAATATCTCCGTCCCGATTCAAAAAGCCAGGTGACCATCGAGTACAACGATCATCACACCCCGATCGCGATCGACACCATCGTTATTTCCACGCAGCATGATGATTTCGCTTCCGAGAAAGCGATGCAGGACAAGATCAAAACGGATGTGATCAATATTCTTATTCCACGCGTGAAAGCAAAACTTCCGAAACGTGTTCAATCATTGTTCGGAACGAAAATAAAATATCACGTGAACCCGACCGGAAAATTCGTGATCGGCGGACCACACGGTGACACCGGTTTGACCGGAAGAAAGATCATCGTTGACACGTACGGCGGAAAAGGCGCGCACGGTGGCGGAGCATTCTCCGGAAAAGATCCATCGAAAGTGGATCGTTCTGCAGCTTATGCAACACGTCACATCGCGAAACATCTTGTTGCAGCAGGAATCTGTGACGAAGCACTCGTGCAGGTTGCTTATGCGATCGGCGTTGCACGTCCTGTTGGCTTGTATGTGAACACTTACGGCACATCGAAAGTGGACATGAGCGACGGCGCGATCGCGAAGAAACTCGAATCGATCCCTGCATTCGACATGCGTCCTTATTTCATCGAGAAACGTTTCGCGCTTCGCACACCGATCTACAGCGAGACCGCATCTTACGGCCACATGGGAAGAAAATCAAAGACCGTGACCAAGATCTTCAACAAAGGAAAAGAGAACGAGAAAAAAGTGACGGTGAAACTTTTCCCATGGGAAGAACTGAATGCGATCGGTGAATTGAAAAAGGTGTTCAAGATCAAGTAGACAGCCTTCGACAGGCTCAGTCTGACAATAGGCGGAAAAAGAGAGAGCGGTACTTGAAAAGGTGCCGCTCTTTTTATTCAGCTGATTTCCTTTGGTTTGTTTCCATTCGCACTGTTCTTCGCCTCTCGAAATTATTCCGGGCATATCAGTGCGTGACCGGATCCTTCTGGGCGAGGAGTGCTTTCTGCATTGTCGCAGAGATCTTCGCTATGCGGTCCGGGTGAAGGAGATAAAAATCATTCGGAAAAGCGATCACGGAATAATAATCCGTCGTAGCGAAACCACCCGGATCATATGTCCAGCACGGATCAGAATAACCGAAGTAATAGGTTTCCTTATTATTTCCGTCCGCTTTGAGGAAATTGCCAAAATCATTCAGCAAAGAAATTTCCGAATTCATTTCAGCAAGCACATTCTTCGTCCCATATTCCCACGAAGCGATCATGCTTTCATTGCAAATCACATATTCCCGATAGTGAATAGCCGAATTCATTTTTTTCGGTTTACCCACCGTTCCTCTCGTCATGGTACGCGAACCGATCTTCGCCGCACAGAAATAAACGGCAGCGATCTGGTTTTTGTGATCGACCACGTATTGTTCGCTGAGTGGTTTTCCATTGATATCGACGTACCGGAATAAAGAATCGCAGAACGGACTGAATTCAACAATGATCGCGGAATCCTTCAGCGTGATCTTCAGTAATTGATCACCATAATTCTCTCCTTCCCATCCCATCACCGTTGGCCACGCCGAAGCCCAGCCGAATCTTTTCTTAGCGAACATATCCGTGCGCAGCACTTTTGCGACTGGGGAATTATACCTCGCAGTATCCGAAAGAATAAGATCGAACGTGGAAGAATCTCCTTTTGCCGAAACGCTTCTCGACAACAATGCTTTGCCACTTTTCAATTCATCGATCTGAACGGCAGTTGTCCATGTATACAATTCCTTTCTCGCGAAATTTTCTGTCGTTACGACTTCCGGCTTCATTCGCAAACCAATGAGTGAATCCTGGTTGACGTCAGAAACTGAATTGCTGTCACCCCTTCCACCGTAAAAGAAAAGCGAGAGGAAGATCAGTGCGAATGGGATTATTTTCATTTCATGTAAAATTAGAGGAGTAATCGGATGAATCCTAAAGTGAATAGGAGAATCTTGAGTAATTTCACGCTTCATGAAAAAATTCAGGCTTCTCCTTGTATTCACGCTGATCATTGCTGCATTTTCCTGCAGCGGGAGTAAACACGGAACAAAAGATCCATATGCGTCCGATCGCCACCTGACGATCACCTTTCACCCGTTCTGGGGAGGAGCCGCCATCTGTGATCTCGAACGGAAGAATGGAAAGGACGCGCTGTTTTTCGAATACGAGCAAACATTCACCGGGCTCGATTCCATTTCTAAACAATATGTTCAGTTGTCAACCTCCGAAGCGGACTCTCTTTTTTATTACACCGAAAAGATCAACTGGACACAACCGCTGAAAGACGGAAGCGCTGTTGATAAGGTTGGATTGAAAGTTTCCATCGCGTACAAACGAAAGACCTTGCAAACCATGTCGTGGGAAAAGCTGAAAAGCGTGGATGAATTACCTGCCGACGTCCTGGTGCTCCTTCATAAGTTGAATGACATTGCGCCGGATGAATACAAGATGTTCTAACGCCTTTGTACGAACTACGAAATGGGCGAATACGCGTAAAACTGATTTGCCAATGATTCGAACTGAATTTCTCAAAACATCTGAATTAATTAAACGTTGGGCAGATCCAGAACTTTCGTAGTTGGCATATTCGTCCATTTCGCAGTTCGTACTAAAGTCACAGCTTAACTCCCAGCACCAACACATCATCCACCTGCTCAAGTTTACCTTTCCATCTGTCAAATTCCGTTTCAAGGATCTCACGCTGGCCTTCCGGGCTTTTCTTCGAGATCTTTCCGAGCAAATCATGGAAGCGCTTGATCAGGAATTTTTTTCCTTTTTCCGAGCCGAACTGATCGGCGTATCCATCGCTGAATAAATACATCATTTCAATTTCATTCCTTTTGAGCGTGGTCGTGGAAAAATTCAGCGCACCAACAGGAATATCGCTTCCAATAGAAGAACGTTCGCCCTTCACGATCCTGAATTCATCACCACTCACATAATAAAGCGGACGAACAGCGCCGGAATATTCCAGTGTATTTTTATCAGCGTCAATACACGCAAGGGCAATATCCATTCCATCACTCGTCTCCCGCAGTTCAATATTTTTATTCAGCGCTTTCACGAGATCGTTGTGCAACCTGTTCAGCAGATCTCCTGTGCTGATCTGCGGATCGGAATCCACGATCTGGTTCAACAAACCGATTCCGATAACGGAAACAAGCGCTCCCGGCACACCGTGCCCGGTACAATCGGCCACCGCGATATAAGTTCTTTTTCCTTTGACAGAGATCCAGTGAAAGTCGCCGCTCACGATATCACGCGGCCTGTTCAGAATAAAAAAACCATGACAGCTTTTACGGAGTATTTCGAGATCGGGAAGCGCTGCATCCTGGATACGCTTGGCATAATTGATACTGTCCGTGATCTCCTTATTCTTCGTGGCGATCTCATCCTTCTGCAGAAGGATCTCTTTATTCTGCGCTTCCAGTTTGACGTTGGCTTTTCTTTTGATCTGGTAAGCGACAAAGATCAACAGCAGAACAAGCAAAGCGGACACTGCAACGATCCAGAGAATGAGCCGGTCCTTTTCCCGCTGCGCATTGAGCGAATCAATATCTTTTTTCTGGAGCGCGATGTCTTCTTCCTTTTTCTGGCTGTCGAATCGTGCGAGCATTTCATTCCGCAACGCCGCATCAGCCGCCGCATTGATCGAATCGGTCAATCTTGCGTATTCACGCGAATGCTCCAGCGCGTGCGGAAGATCATTCTTCGCTTCATAGATCTCACTCAGCAGATCGTGGCAACTCAATTCAATGTCCACCGCTTTTCCCGCAGTTGCCATTCCGAGCGCCACATTCACATACCACAATGCCGAATCCAGCTGTTGCTGATGATAAAGTGATCCGCCGATATTCTGGTAACAGCGCGCGATCTCCGCTTGAGAATTCTGCTGTGAACTATAGGTGAGCCCGAGACGGCTGTAATACAAACTGCTGTCGTACATGCCGAGTTCGAAATACGTTTGCCCGATGTTGGCGTATTGTTGCGGCAATTGAATTTTTCCCTTTTCACCGTAACACTTTACAGCGAGAAAATACCAGCCAAGCGCGGCTTTCTTATCGCCCATCGCTCCGACAATATTTCCCATGTTGCCATATTCCGCCGCTAGTGTGAAAATATCATCCGCTTTTTTTCCGTAAGCGATCAGCCTGTTCGTGTAATCGATCGCGGACTTATAATTCTTTTCGGTGTAACAGATCCCCGAGAGCGCATCAAGTGAAGCTTCGATAAGATATTTGTCATTGATCTTTTCACCAATGGAATCGGCGAGAATGAAATGTTTGAGTGCTGCATCCA